>JBIQHO010000063.1:0-13757 GCA_044508545.1 Bradyrhizobiaceae bacterium
CTGTTGTCGTGCGGGCAGTCGGCGTTCTACGGCACGGGTGGCTTCGTGGCGGCGTACCTGCTGACCCGTGCCGGATTTCCGAATGTCTTTCTCGCGCTGGTGATCGGCATGGTCGCGGCTGCCGTGACCGGCTATTTCATCGGCCTGATCGCGCTGCGCAGGACCGGCATCTATTTCGCCATGATCACGGTGGCGATCGCGGAGGTCTTCTACTTCGTCGAATTCAACCCATTGGCGGAATGGACCGGCGGCGAGAACGGATTGCCCGGCGTGCCGACGCCGAGCTTCAATCTCGGCTTCACGACGCTCCACTTTACCACCGGCTGGTCGCTCTACCAGTTTCTGGCGGCGTGCTATTTCGTCGGCGTGGTGATTGCGCTGCGCATCGTGCGCTCGCCGGTCGGTGCGATCCTAAGCGCGATCCGCGACAATCCGCTGCGCGCCACCGCGGTGGGCCACAATATTCATGGCTACAAGCTGACCGCGTTCGTCATCGCCGCCGCCTATGCCGGTTTCGCTGGCGGGCTGCTCGGCGTGATGCAGGCGTTCATGCCGCCCGACGCCTTTATGTTCGAAACCTCCGGCCAGCTTATCATGCAGACCGCGATCGGCGGTCCCGGAACGCTGTTTGGCCCGCTGGTCGGCGCTGCGGTCTGGCTGTTCCTGCAGGATTTCCTGCAGTCCGCTCTCGGTCTCGGGGCTGCGTGGAAACTGGTGCTCGGCGCCGTGTTCGTGCTGCTCGTCTGTTTTCTGCGGCGTGGTATCATCGGCGGAATTGCCGATCTTTTCCGCCTTGTCGCGGGCAAGCGTACTGATCGGGAGCCGGCCGTGGCGTCAGCGAAGGCTTTGACCGCCGAGGAAGAGCAGGCGATTGCGGAGGCCACCGTCGCAAAGCAGCCGGATCCGCCGCCGATGGCCCCGCTGAACCGCGCCGGCGACGGTTATGCCGGCCCGATCCTGCAGGCGACCGGGCTGACCAAGCGTTACGGCGGCCTGCTTGCCAACAGCGATATCGATTTCACCGTCAACCATGGCGAGTTGCGCGGCATTATCGGCCCGAACGGTGCCGGCAAGTCGACATTTTTCAAGATGCTGACCTGCGAGGTCGCGCCGACGTCGGGCAAGATCGTGTTCGAGGGGCTCGATATCACCGGCATGAACGTCACCGACGTCTGCCAGCTCGGCCTGACCAAGAGCTATCAGGTCAATCAGTTGTTTTCGGGGCTGACGGTGCGCGAGAACCTGACCATCGCGGCGCTCTCGGAACTGCGCGGCAAGTTCCGCCTCGACATGTTCCGCAGTCTTCAGAGCATTCCGGGATTGTCCGAACAGGTCGAACGCACGCTGGAACTCGTCAACCTGACGACGCGGCCGGACACGCCGGTGTCCGAGCTTGCCTACGGCGAAAAGCGAAGGCTGGAAATCGGATTGGCGCTGGCGACCTCGCCGAGCCTGCTGCTGCTCGACGAGCCGCTGGCCGGCATGAGCCCGCGCGAGCGCGTGGAAACGGTCAAGCTGCTGAAATCCATCAGCAAGGGCCGCACCATGATCATCATTGACCACGACATGGATTCCTTGTTCGAGCTCGTCGGGCGTGTCACGGTGTTGCAGGAAGGCCGGGTGCTGGTCGAGGGAACGCCGGACGAGATCAAGAACAACGCCGTGGTCCAGGAAGCCTATCTCGGGGGCGTGCACGGAGTGCTCGACGCATGAGCCTGCTCGAGGTCAAGGGTCTGAACAGCTATTACGGGGATTCCCACATCCTCTTCGATGTCTCGATGCGCGTCGAGCGCAACGAGGTCGTGGCGCTGCTGGGGCGCAACGGCGCCGGCAAGAGCACCACGCTGAAGAGCCTGATGGGTGTGATCACGCCGCGGAGCGGCAGCGTGATCTTCGACGGCACCGATGTCGCCGGCCGCAAGAGCCACAAGATCGCGCAGGCCGGAATGCAGCTCGTGCATGAGGAACGCCGCATTTTCGGCAGCCTCAGCGTCGAGGAAAACATCGTGCTCGCAGGATTGACGGCCTCCAAACGCTGGCCGCTCGGTCGTATCTATGAGATGTTTCCGCGGCTCAAGGAACGGCGGAATAATCGCGGCAATGAATTGTCGGGCGGCGAGCAGCAGATGCTGGCGATCGCGCGTGCCCTGATTCGCGATCCCAAGATCGTCCTGCTCGACGAGCCGTTCGAGGGGCTCGCGCCGGTGATCGTGAAAGATCTGATGAAAGCCTGCCGCGATCTGGCCGCCGCCGGCCAGACCATTGTGTTGGTGGAGCAGAACCTTGCGGCGACGCTCGCGCTCTCCCAGCGCATCTATATCATCAACAACGGCCATATCGTGCATGAGGGGCCCGCGAGGGAACTCAAGGCGCAGCCCGACATCCTGCAACGCTATCTCGGCGTGTAGGATATTTCAGGGTTGGGGGCGTACGGACCTCGATACCGAAATTGCGCTCACCCGACCGTCTCCGCTGCGCAAATATGAACCGCTCCGAGGCGGCAGGATCGGGAGCCGGGCGGCGTCAGCCGCCGAGCGCGGCGATCAGCCGTGCCGCGTGATCCTCCAACACCTTGACGTCCTCTTTCCGGCTCTGGGGCGGCAGCAATTGGACGCCCGACTTCATCGGCATGACGTGCATATGCAGGTGAAACACCACCTGTCCGCTGGCGGCTTCGCTGAACTGCTGGACGATGATGCCATCCGCGTCGAAAGCCTTCATGGCGGCGATCGCGATGGTCTTCGCGGTGCGCGCGACTTCGGCGAAATCGTCCGGTGAAATGTCGAGGATTCCGCGGGCAGGGGCCTTCGGGATCACCAAAGTGTGGCCCGGCACGCGCGGCATGATGTCGAGGAACGCGAACGTGCTCGCGTTTTCGTAGACCTTGAAGCACGGTATCTCGCCGCGAAGGATCTTCGCGAAAATATTCTGATCGTCGTAGGCCGGCACCTGCACCACCCTGTTCTGTTTCGGGATGCTACGGCCCGCCGCGCGACCGCTCCGCCGGCCGTGTGGTCAGGCCAAGCTGGCTGATCCGCTCGCGCGTCAGTTGGTCCCGCGCGCCTTCCTCGATCAGCAGGTCAATGAATGCCAGCCGCTTTGATTCGTCCGTCGCCCCGGCCAGCAGGTCCCGGTAGCGCCTGTAGTCGTACCCCTTGTTCGGCTTGTCCATTATGCGTCTCGCGGTCTTTCCCGTCTTTCCGACCATTCTACGCGCAGGTGTGCAATCGCGCTACGCGCTATGCACAGTTAGTTTCGGGCGGTGAGCGACGTCAGTTGCAGGGATGCCTGCGGCCGTCCTGT
Source organism: Bradyrhizobiaceae bacterium (assembly GCA_044508545.1). Taxonomy (GTDB): domain Bacteria; phylum Pseudomonadota; class Alphaproteobacteria; order Rhizobiales; family Xanthobacteraceae; genus Nitrobacter. The sequence goes on from JBIQHO010000063.1 coordinate 3,304, forward strand.
CCCTGATAGGAGGCGGCGCTCTGTTTGCAGCGCACGGCCGCCGGTCCGTCGTAATAGGCGAAAGGCTGCTCGGGCGTGACGGCGGGGCCGTAGTTGTGAACGTAGATATCGGTCTCGGACGAATGATCCCGGTCATAATTGTGGTGTTTGTGGTGATGAGACCGGGCCAGCGCGGGCACGGAAAGGGCCATCGACGCCACGGCGGCCGCTGCAAGGATCCTGAATGTCATCATCGGGCCGATCTCCTGTGCTGCGGATCGCGTGGCGCATGGCCCTGCGCATGGCTTGATCCGGAACCGAGGTAGGTTTGTTCCATGTTCGGGGCCGCCTCGGCCGCTGTCAATGCCCGTTGTCGGCCTCGGCCAATCGCGCGCAGATCAGATGGCCGAACCTGGCGCTGCCGTGACGGCCTCCGACAGGGTACGGGTCGTGCATTCTTAAATATTGACGGGCGCGGGACAACCCCGCTGGATAGTGATATTCGAACCTGCAACACCTGCAACATAAGTTCTTCCCGGAAAGGCCCCCAGATGACGCTGCACACAGGACGACACTTTCTCCAGATCCCAGGCCCCACCAACGTGCCGGACCGCGTGCTGCGCGCCATCGATATGCCCGTTCTGGATCATCGCGGTCCGGAATTTGCGGAGTTGGGTTTTGAGGTGCTGGCGGCAATCCAGCGGATTTTTCGCACCAAGCAACCGGTCATCATCTATCCGTCTTCGGGCACCGGCGCCTGGGAGGCCGCGATCGTCAACACGCTGTCGCCCGGCGACAAGGTGCTGATGGCTGAGACCGGCCAGTTCGCGACCCTGTGGCTCGCGATGGCCGGGAAGTTCAAGCTCGACGTCGATGTGCTGCCGACCGACTGGCGCCGCGGTGCGCCTTTGGACCTGATCGAGGAGCGGCTCAAGGCGGACCGGGAGCACAAGATCAAGGCCGTCATGATCGTGCACAACGAAACCTCGACGAGCTGCGTGACCCATCCGCTCGAGGTCCGCAAGATTCTCGATCGCGCCAAACATCCAGCGCTGCTGATGGTCGATACGATTTCCGGTCTCGGTTCGCTCGAATACGAACATGACGCCTGGGGCATCGACGTGTCGATCGCCGGTTCCCAGAAAGGCATGATGCTGCCGCCCGGTCTCGGTTTCAATGCGTTGTCGGAAAAATCGCTGGCGGCCTCGAAGGCGAACACCTCGACGCGGGCCTACTGGGACTGGCACGCCATGATCGCCAACAACAGGGAAGGCTCGTTTCCGTTCACGCCGGCTACCAATCTCCTTTACGGTTTGAAGGTTGCGATCGAGATGATGGAGGAGGAGGGCCTGGAGAACGTCTGGGCTCGCCACAAGCGTCACGGCGCTGCGACCCGCGCTGCCGTGAAGGCCTGGGGGCTGGATCTCGTCTGCCAGGATCCGCACGCCTATTCGCCGGCTCTGACCGCCGTGATGGTTCCTGGCGGACACGATGCCGATGCTTTCCGCAAGGTGGTGCTCGACAGTTTCGACATGTCGCTCGGCGCCGGCCTCAACAAGCTCAAGGGCAAGGCTTTCCGCATCGGCCATCTCGGCCATATGAACGACCTGACGATAATTGGCGCGCTGGCCGGCATCGAAATGAGCCTCGATATCGCCAAGTTGCCGCATCGCGGCGGCGGCGTCGCGGCGGCCATGGACGTGCTCAAGGGACGCGACGTGGCCGTGATGCCGAAGGCCGCCGTTGCCTGAACCGGGATCGTCGGGAGGCTGACGCGCCGCACCGATGTCCACGGGCTCGCGGGACTCTGTCAACCGGAAGGCGCGACAGTCGGCGGCGGTTTGCGGGTTCTCGAAACCATGCCGGCTGCAATGCCGACGCCGAGCACGTAAATCCAGCCCTCGACGTAATCGGAGAGGTGCGAATTGAACAGCGAATCGAAGATATTCTGGCTCACCACGATGGTGCCGAGCCAGGATATCCAGCGCATTTCCGTGAACATCAGGAAATGCGAGATCCACATCGCATAGAGCAGGATCACTCCCAGCACGCCCCATTCGATCGCGAAATAGAGCGTCTGGTTGTGCGGGTTGGCGACGATCTGCTCGTCGGTTACAGTTTTGCCAACGGCGTCGCGCTCGAAAAGGGTTTTTATCGAGCCCGTGCCGTGACCGATCAGCGGAGCGCTGCTGATGAACTTGCGCGCTTGGGACCAGTATTCGAGCCGAAGGCCAACGGAGGTGATCCGGCTCTCTCGCAGTGAATATTCCTGCTGGATGCTATCGATGCGCTCTCGCAGGTTGGGCGCAAGGAACCAAGTGAGCACCGCAGCAATGACGATCGTCAGATTGAGCGCGATCGCACGGCGCCATCCGATGTATCGCAATGTCGAAATCAGCAAAAGGACCGGAAGCGAGACAAGGGACGTCCGGGAAGACGCTACAAGGGCCATGTTGAGGAAGAAAGCGGCGCCAAGCAAAGCAAATCCCGTCGCGGCATAGCGTCGTTGTTTCCGCCACATGACCACCGCAAGCGCGGCGGCGCCGAAGATGCAAAGCACGAATTCGACGCCCTGCGTGATCCAGTTCTTGACGGGAACGCCGATCGGGCGATCCGACGGCAGCACCGTTCGCGGATCCAGCCAGTTGAGCCAGGACAGCGCAAGCAGCGCCGTACACGACGCAAGGAAAGCGAGAAAAATCCTGAGTCCATTTTCCGAGCGCTCGAACTGGTAGATCAGCAACGGAATGGCCAGGAGCTTGGCCATCGTTCCGACAGCATAAGTCCGCGCTCCCAAGGGCGCATCGGCCCACGCCATTCCGGCGGCCGCAAGACAAAACAGGGCGATGGGCAGCCAGCAGGCAGGGCGGCTGAGCTGCGTCCGGAACTGGAATATATCGATCACCGTCGCCAGGGTGATCAGCCAGAGCACCGTAAAGATGCCCAGGACAGTGGTCGACCAGGGCAGCGATATCGCCATCAAAATCGCGAAATGATCCGCCAGGCGCGATCTGCGCGAAACGCTGGCCCAATCGCCCCACAACCGGTGCGTCCACACCTCGTTTCCTGCCGCGGTGTTCTGGTCTGAGCTCGCGTACTGCATTCGAAAGATCCGGTTCAGGGCGTGGAGTCGGACGTTTGGGCCGCGCCCGCCGCAACGGACTCCGGGTTCGAACGGGGGAACGTGTATTTCCAGCGATTCAGGTTCAGAAATTCGCTCGCAGGACTTACCGGGAAAATGAGACGAGCTTCTGAACTACCACAACAGGTACTACATGGGCTGGAAAGTTGGAACATCCCGGGCCTTGATGGCGCGAAAGCTGGGCCATGGCACACCGATAGCGGTGGGCAGTTCGAGGTGCGTGTTGCATTTGAGAACGCCTTGAATATAAGCAGATTTTCATCGGTGCGGGCGGGTGAGTTATGGTCGGGATTGAAGGCTGCGAGGTTTGCGGTGGCTCGGATCTGCGGAAGGCTCTCGACCTGGGACGTCATCCGCTCTGCGATGACCTCGTTCCAGTCGGCGATTCGCGCGTTCCCCAGAGCCATCCTATCGCCATTGCGTTCTGTCCGATCTGCAAGACGGCGCATCAATCGTTCCAGGTGCCGAAGCAGCTTCTGTTTCCGGACTCGTATCACTATCGCGCCCGGCACACCGCCGATGTGTTGAAGGGCATGGGCCAACTGGTCGAACGCTGCGAGCAACAGATCGGCTCGCTGAACGGCCTGTTGGTTCTTGACGTCGGTTGTAACGACGGCAGCCTGCTGTCAATTTTCAAACAGCATGGCGCCAGGACCATCGGTGTCGAGCCCACCGGCGCCGCCATTGACGCGAGGGCGGCGGGCCATGAGGTCTATCAGGATTATTTCGCGCCGGCGCTCGCCAAGACCATTGTTACTGTCCACGGTCAGCCCGATGTCATCACATTCACCAATGTTTTTGCTCATATCGAGGATCTGCCGGCGCTGCTTGCCGCAGTCCGCATTTTGATGTCGCCGAAAACATTGCTGGTGATCGAGAACCACTATCTTGGTGCCGTTCTGGATCGCTATCAGTTCGATACGTTCTACCACGAGCATCCGCGCACCTATAGCCTGACCTCGTTCCGCTACATCGCCCGCACGCTCGGAGCCGATGTGGTGGCGGCGGAATTTCCCGCGCGCTATGGCGGCAATATCCGGGTGATGATGCAACTGAGTGGCGACGTCGAGCGCGAGACATCTGACCTTGCCGGGTTGTATGCAGCAGAAAAGAACTTCGAGCGCCGCCTGGTTGACATGGGAAGCCGGATTCCAGCCTGGCAGAGCGCGAAGCGAGCGAGCATCGCCGCTGCGGTGTCGCGGCACGGTCCACTCGCCGGGAAGGCGTTTCCCGGACGGGCTGCGATCCTCGTCAAGCTTCTCGATCTCGACGAAACGATGATTGCGGCGGTCTACGAGAAGCCCGGCTCCATGAAGATCGGTAACTACGTTCCGGGTACGCGCATTCCTATTCTGTCAGACGACGACTTCGCCGCACGGACCAACCCGGATGCGCCGCTGCTGAATCTGGCCTGGCACATCTCGGCGGAAATAAACGCTTACATGCGCAGGCAGGGATATCAGGGGCCGATTATCGATATCTTTTCCGCGGAAGAATTCGAGCGCGTGACCTAGCGGGCGCGATATCTGGACATGCGATCTTGACCAATACCGTAGCACTGGATGAGACGACCGGTTCCTTGGGGGAGGACACCTGCACCAGGCCGCTCATCTCGATCGTCGTTCCGGTGTTCAATGAAGAGGATAATATCGACAAGACCTATGCCGAATTGAAGCGTGTGGCTGCAGGGCTTGACGACTATCGGTTCGAATTTCTCTTCACCGACAACCATTCAACCGATCAGACCTTCACCAAGCTGTCGCATATCGCCGCGCACGACCCCGAGGTGAGGGTGGTGCGCTTTTCCCGAAATTTCGGTTTCCAGAAATCGGTGCTGACGGGATACCGGTTGGCGCGCGGCGCTGCGGCAATCCAGATTGACGCCGACCTTCAGGATCCGCCGTCGCTGTTCGGACCCTTTCTGAAGAAGTGGCGGGAAGGCTACGACGTCGTGGTCGGCGTGCGGCGAAACCGGAAAGAGCCTCTGCTTCTGCGTCGGGGCCGGCGTGCGTATTATCGCCTCCTGCGTCGTCTTGACGGCCCCCATCTGATTCTCGACGCCGGCGATTTCCGGCTGATCGATCGCTCCGTTATCGAGCGGCTTCGCCCGATACACGAACCGCATATGTATCTGCGCGGGCTGATATCATCGCTGGCGCGGCGCCAGATCGGGATTCCCTTCGATCGCTCCGAGCGGCTTCACAATGAAAGTAAATTCAAGTTCCGCGGCCTCCTGCGACTCGCGGCGGACGGTATTCTGGCTCATTCGAGTCTGCCTCTGCGCGTCTCGTTCTACATCGGCCTGTTCATCGCGCTCGCCGCCGTTGTGCTGGCGAGCTTTTATCTGGTGCTGCATCTGTTTTCTGCGGAAGCCATTCCGCGAGGCTTCACCACCACGCAGATCCTCATATTGTTCGGCATCGGCCTCAACAGCCTTTTCCTTGGCGTTCTGGGCGTTTATGTAGGCCGCATTTACGATCAGGTGCGTATGCGCCCGCCGACGATCATCGCCGACCTGGTGAATTTTGAGGGGCCGATCGAGACGATCGAAAAGGATTTGCTGCGGGGGCCGGACCAGCGGGCATGAGGTTGATCGATCGCCAGTTCTGGAAAGGCAGGCGCGTGTTCGTCACCGGGCATATGGGCTTCAAGGGGGCGTGGCTTTGTTCGCTCCTGGCCCACATGGGCGCTGAAAGCATTGGATTCGGCCAAGACGAACGTGAACGCTTGCTGTACAGGGAACTGACTATCGCCGGTCATTCCCATCATCTCGGGGACATCAATGATCTGTCCGCTCTGACGGCGGTATTGTCGGGCTCCAGGGCCGACATCCTTTTTCACCTCGCGGCTCAGCCCATCGTTCTGGCGTCATACGCCGATCCGGTGGGCACATTCGAAGCCAACGTGATGGGAACGGTGCGCGTGCTGGAAGCCGCGCGAAAGGCGCCGGACCTGAAGGCCGTGGTCGTGGTGACCAGCGACAAGGTGTATCGCAACAACGAATGGGCCTGGGGCTACCGCGAACAGGATGCGTTGGGCGGGGCGGACCCCTACAGCGCATCCAAGGCCGCAGCCGAGATTGCGGCGGAGGCCATGGTCAGGTCGTTTTTCACTGCCGACGGCGCTCCGCAGGTCGCCACGGTGCGCGCAGGCAATGTCATCGGCGGAGGCGATTGGGCTGAATATCGTTTGCTTCCGGATGCGGCGCGCGCTATCGCCGCCGGGCAACCGCTGATCGTTCGCCGCCCACAATCGACGCGTCCGTGGCAGCACGTTCTCGATCCCCTGGCTGGATATTTGATGCTCGCCCAATCCCTGGCTGGCAGGCGGACTGCACGTAGGTCCTGGAACTTTGGCCCGGCGCAGGGGGATGCCATGACGGTCCGAGAGGTTGCCGACCTGTTCGTCACCGCATGGGGACGCGGGGCGGCATGGACCGCGGCTCCGGAATCGGTCGATGCAAAGCATGAAGCGGCAACGCTCATGATCGATTCGTCACTGGCGCGTTGCGATCTTGGATGGTATCCCCGGTGGCGGTCCGATGAAGCGATCCAACGTACGGCCGCGTGGTATCGGGATCGCGCGGCGGGTGTAGAAGCCTCAGCCCTTGTCGAGCGTGATATAATCGATTTTTTTGAAGTGTAGCAGCTGGCGCTCCTGATGTGTCGGGTGTGCCCGCGGTTTATTGCCTCGTCGGGAAAAGCGGACCATAATGGCCGCCATATCAGATATTGGGCGAATGGAATGAAAGTCGTCATCTTGGCAGGAGGGCTGGGAACGCGCTTGTCTGAAGCGACGCAACTCCTGCCGAAACCGCTGGTTGAAGTCGGCGATCGCCCAATCATCTGGCATATTATGAAGATGTATGCGGCTGCTGGCTTTGACGAGTTCGTCGTGTGCTGCGGCTACAAGAGCCATATGCTCAAGTCATATTTCGTCAATTACTTCGTTGAGAACTACGACGTCACCGTCCATCTCGGAGAAAACCGGGTCGATTTTCACGGCGATGCCAGCGAACGCTGGACCGTGACGCTGGTCAACACCGGGCTCACCACGATGACGGGCGGACGCATTAAGCGAATCGCGCCCCACGTCGGCAACGAGACATTTTGCCTGACCTATGGAGACGGCGTTTCCGACGTAAACATTCGCGCACTGGTGGATTTTCATCGCTCTCATGGTCGTTTGGCGACCGTGACCGCCGTTCCGTCACCGGGCCGGTTCGGTATCCTCGATATCGACGAGAGATCCGAAACCGTGGCTCGTTTTCATGAGAAGCCGGACAATGAGATGGGATGGATCAACGGCGGCTTCTTCGTTGTCGAGCCATCGGTCGTTGATTACATCGACGGCGACGACACGACATGGGAGAGGGAGCCGCTCGAGCGGCTGGCGCGAGACGGAGCGCTCGCCGCTTACCGGCATTGCGGTTTCTGGAGACCGATGGATACGCTGCGAGATCAGCGCGAACTGGAAGCGCTGTGGAATGCGGGCCGGGCGCCTTGGAAGTGCTGGTAGCCATGTCCGTGCAGCCGCTCGAGTCCTCCACCGGCCGCGCAGGCATGGTCACCTCGCTTCTGCGCGCGGTATTGCCGCCGTCGCTGCATCGGGTGGCCCGTTTCGGATTGTCCGGCCTGGTGGCGACGCTGGTCTATTTTTTACTCACCAACGTGCTGGTGCTGGTGGCCGAACTGCCGCCGACTCTTGCTTCGGTTTGCGCGTACCTGCTGTCGCTCAGCGTGTCCTACCTCTTGCAGAGCCGCTTCACGTTCCGGGCAAATGGAGGTTCGCTCGATCAGATGACGCGGTTCGTCATCACATCGCTGGCCGGTCTCTTGATTGCGTGGTGCGTCATGACTATCACGACCGACGTTTTAACCTGGCCATATTTTATTGGCGCGGCTGTCGTCTGCGTTCTTATTCCGGTGGCGAATTTCTACTTATTTCGCGGCTGGGTGTTCGCGGCGCACAAGACCGATGACATATTGTCTTCAGCGCGGGAACCGTGATGAACGAAAGTGACCGACGGCAGGTGACGCAGGCGCAGGTAGCGAAGGATTTCGACGACGTCGCCGGCGATTATGAAGACAAAATCAATGCTGCGCTCTCCTTCGGCGGTCGCGAGCATGCATTCTATATCGACGTCAAGCGCGAGCATATCCTGCGGTTGGCGCGCGATCATTTTCCGGATATCCGCAGCATTGACGTTCTTGATCTTGGTTGCGGGCTAGGCGCGTATCATGCAGGCCTTGAGGGGAAGTTCGGGGAATTGCACGGTATCGATGTTTCCGCCCATAGCATCGAACTCGCGGCGTCGCGCCATCCGTTCGTGCGCTATGCGACTTTCGACGGCGAACGATTGCCCTATGCCGATGGCCAGTTCTCGCTCGCGTTTACCGTCTGCGTGATGCACCATGTACCGCCGCCGCAATGGGCGGCGTTCGTCGCCGAGATGCATCGCGTCATCAAGCCGGGCGGACTGGCGCTCGTCTTCGAACACAATCCCTACAATCCGGCGACCCAATATATCGTTAAGACCTGTGATATCGACAAGGACGCGGTGTTGTTGCGGCCTGTCACACTGCGCCGGTTGTTCCACAGTGCCGGGTTTGAGGATGTTTACACGCGGACGATCATTTCAATACCGCCAACAGGTCGGTTTCTGGAAGGTCTCGATTCGATGCTGGGTCATCTTCCGTTTGGTGCGCAGTATTATTTGAGTGGCCTGAAGCCGCCCGACCGAGGGTGTGTCGCTGACTGATCGGATCCCAGATCTCGCAGCCTTCTGGCGCGCGGCGACGTTGGATGTACCGATCGTCATCATTGGCGGGGGGCGCTGGGGACGAACTTGGGTTTCCGTGGTGGCGGACGCGAGAGGCTCGGGGAAAGGCATCACGATGGCCGCCCGTTCTGATCCCGAAGCCGTGCGCGCTTGGGCCGCGACCCAGGTCAATCTTGCCGGAATGTGCGTCGTTGCGAATCTGGCCGAAGCGATGGAGTTGCGTCAGCCCCCGGCCGTTGCGATTGTCGCGAGCCGTCCGCGCGATCATGTCCGCGATGTCCTTGAGGCGTTGCGGTTGGGTATGCACGCGCTCGTCGAGAAGCCGATCAGCGTCGATGCAGAAAGCGGTCGGTTGTTGTTGGCGGCAGCGCAGGAGGCCGGGCGCGTTCTCGCGGTTGGAACGGAATTCGCCTACCTGCCGGCCTTGCATCAACTGGCCGGAGAGATTGTGCGGCGGAAAGCCGGGCCGGCCAGATTTCTCCTGCGATGGGAAGACCGCGCGGGCGAGTTCCGCCATGGCGCGGTCAAGGCGCGGCACGAGGAAGTCAGTCTGCTGCACGACCTGCTGCCACATGCATTTTCTATTTTTCAGGTCTTTGCGCCGAACAATGCGTTACACATGGTCGATGCCAATGAGAATCCAGACAAGAACGATGGATGGATCAAGTTTGGGGACGATCTTGGCGGAAGTTACGAACTGCTTTGCGACGCCAATGCCGCTGCCCGCCGCCGTGTTCTTGAGCTTGAGGGTCGAGATATCAGGGCAGTGCTCGATTTCGGCGGTAATACGCCATCGATCGATATTGATGGATGGTCTCTGTCTCTCGATCCACAACTCGCCGTGATGTCCAGTACATTGCGATTGGAGCTAGGCGCGTTTCTCTCGGTGACGACCGGGGCGATCGATGCAACTTTCGTCACCTCTGAAATCGCAAATTTGTTGGCGCTGCAAGAGGAGTTGGAGCGGGATTGTCGCCCGTAGCAGTAGCCAGCCGGCTGATGAATAGCATCGTAAAAATCAGTCACTCACCACGTTTGGCAGCTACGCCTTTCCACCCCGAGTAGTTTTGGATGTTGATCTGTCGGAACATCATTTCGACGACAACCGCTGCCGACAGTAGCAGAAAAAGCTGAATTGGGAACAGATACTGCAAATCAAAACTGAACAGCGTTGCCTGGGCAACAAATGCTGCAACGTAGAGCCCACTAACAATCAGGACGGCGTCATAAGCAACCATTGTCTGATTGATGGGAGCGATCCGGCGTGTAAGCGCGCCCGCCACGGACAGTGCTGCAATGATCAGCCAGAGTGGGAAAGATCGGATCCATACCGGCATGCGAGTTTGAAGAGTGACTTCAAACTTCTTCAGATAGACTGTCGCGACACCAACAGGATTGGAGCGGACAATTTCAAAATACCTGTCTTTCAGGATCTGATAAAATCGAGGGCTGAGATATTCGACAGAAGGATCCACGGCCTTAACCGCATTGATCGCGCTAGGTCACGAACCCATAAATAGGATTCCGTTTGGACGGGATGCGTGATTCAAT
>JBIQHO010000496.1:0-1906 GCA_044508545.1 Bradyrhizobiaceae bacterium
TGAACGGCTTCTTGTAGACGCTGCCGGAAATCTCCCGCACCGCGGCGATGGCGCGGATCGGTGAGATCGCCGCAAGCCTGCGCCCGATCTCGTGTTCGAGTTCGGGCGGCACCAGATAGCCGCCGTCGGCATCGGAGCCCGCCGACATCGCCTTGGTTTCCAGCGCCCGCAGCCCGCCCGCCTCGCCGGCGCGCACATAGGCGTCGAACGCGCTCTTGTGCTCGCGCGCGCTCGCATCGGAGACGAGCCTGCCGCGTCCCTCCAGCGCCGGCCGCGCCTGGCGCAGCGCCAGCTCGTCCATCCGTCTGGTTTGCAGGTCGAGCGCGGCGTTGATACGGTCGACCTTCTCCTCCAGCAGCACGTCGGCGCGCTTGCGCTCCAGCGCTTTCAGCCGCTCGTCGTTGGCCGCCTTGAAATCCTCGAAGGTGACGCGCAGGTCGTCGTAGCTGTCACGCGCGGCGTAGGCGATGCCGGACTTGTGCTCCGGCGCGGTCTCGGTGATGTCGAAGTCCATGAGGTTCTCCTGGTGGTGATGGGTGGTGGTGCTGATGGTGAGTGAATGTGCAAGGTCCACGCCGTGTCCCGGCACGATGCCGCTGAAGCGGTTCCGGTTCTGCGAAGCGGCATCGAGGACGCCGCGTCGCGCCCGGGACACGACGCCGTTGCACGGACTGGACGCCCGGGACACGGCCTCGCTTCAACTTCGCCGCGCCATGCGCTACAACTCGCCGCAGCGAAACTCGCATCCGGGCCGTGTCATGCGCTTTCTGATTCTTGTCTGGGCTGTGCTTGCGGTGGCCGGGGCCGGCGCGGCGTGGATCGCGATGCGTCCCGACAGACGCCGTGGCGCGTGGCTCGGCATCGCGCTCGCCGCCGTGCTGCTTGGCCTGTTCTCGGCCTCGTTCGTGCTGTTCGGCAGCGCCGTCGACAAATCCTTCGTCGCGGTGGTTCAGTATTTCTTCAACTGGGGCATGGCGGCCGGCGGCGCGGCGATCTGCGTCGGCGCCATCATCGGCCTCGGGCTGGCGCTCAGGTTCAAAAGCTGAGCGGCAAATCCTGTCCCACGAGATGTCCGCGTGCGGTCAACCGCCTTGACGTTTTTCCCGTAGTTCTTTGCGAAAATCGAGCAGCTTCTCGCACTGCTCCTTTGTGATGCTATACCATTCGAGATGGTTCGGGTCTTGCTGGCGTTGTTCTTCCGGAAGATCGTCGAGTTGCGCGAGGAACTTTCGTCCGAGCCAGTACTCGCATTCATCATGCCATGACAAACGCAATTCCACGCCCTCGATATAGATTTCGACCTCGTATTTCGCCATGATCCGCGACCCTATCGATTCCGAGGAAATGCAGTTTCAACGCGATAACCTCGCGCACTGGTCCGATCAGGCACGATAACGACCCGGACACCGTAAGTCGGCCTGATATAGGGTTGCACGCGCTCGGAGGCCGCATAGGCCTCGCTGCCGGTCGGTGAGCCGAACATCGCGTCAAGGTCCTCCCGCCCCGAAAGCCCGTTGACGACTTTATCGACCTTATCCGGATTTCGTGCAATCGTTGCATTGACCAGCTTGTTCGCCGCTTCCATCGAAGGGAATGATCCCTCGCGCAATCCGTCCCCGAAATCGCCTTTGCCCTCCATGGAGGAAAGGGTCTGACGAAGGCTATTAAGCAAGGTTTGATTACTACGCCCGACATGCCTCTCGACAGCATGTCCGCCTCGCGCACGCTCTTCGAGCAAATCCACCGGACGCTTCTCAGGCCGGTACTGAACGAGTTCAACACCGCCTCCCCCGCCATCCGTCCACTGGCCGCCGTCCGGATTTCCGGCGGGCACGCGCGGCTGATCCGGATTGAATTTGCGTTGCAGCGCCGGAAACACGCTTGCCGGATCGGTGCCGGGAACGAG
>JBIQHO010000064.1:0-13614 GCA_044508545.1 Bradyrhizobiaceae bacterium
TCACGGTGCTGTCGATCGCGCCGTCGATCCTGATCATGATGACGTCGTTCACGCGGATCGTGGTCGTGCTGTCGCTGTTGCGCACGGCGCTCGGCACCGCGACCGCGCCGCCCAATACCGTCATCATCGCGCTCGCGATGTTCCTCACCGCCTTCGTGATGGGACCGACGCTGCAAAAATCCTATGATGACGGCATCAAGCCACTGATCGCCAACGAAATCACGGTCGAGGACGCGCTACAGCGCGCCTCGGTCCCCTTGCGCGGCTTCATGCAGAAGAACGTGCGGGAGAAGGATCTCAAGCTGTTCATGGATCTGTCGGGCGAGCCGCCGCCGGCGACGCCGGCGGACCTGTCGCTGCGCATCCTGATGCCGGCCTTCATGATCTCGGAACTGAAGCGCGCCTTCGAGATCGGATTCCTGCTGTTCCTGCCGTTCCTCATCATCGACCTCGTGGTGGCATCGGTGCTGATGTCGATGGGCATGATGATGTTGCCGCCCGTCGTGGTGTCGCTGCCGTTCAAGCTGATCTTCTTCGTGCTGGTCGACGGCTGGTCGCTGGTGGCCGGCAGTCTGGTGCAGAGCTATGGGAGTTGAGCCGACAGTGAGAAGTGGCGCAGCCGTGTAGAACCTGTCCCATAGCGCATTCTTCTAATCTTGCGACCAGAATGCACTTTCAGAGCTTGGGACTAAACACCTGGAGCGTAATGAGGCTGCCGGTCTGACGGGGGCATCAAGAGAAAGACCGGCAGCCTCGTGCCGGAGAGGTTAGCCGGCGCACAATCCTATACGATATATATAAGCATATACAATGTGACCGACTGTCGTTGTCGCGGACGCAAGGCTGCGTCCTGAATTAATATCGTCAATGTGAAGTCACGACAGACCCTGTTTCCGGGCTCGGCCGCGTCATGGCCGACCGTACTGGGGAGCTGTAGGTGGCGCCACCATCCGCTCGATCAATGTCAATGGCCAACGTTTCAACCTGAAGAACGATGCTCCGAAGCCTGCTCAAGGGCAACGCGCAAGGCTTGGTCGACGGGTAACGTTGCGGGCTTGATGAACTCACCCATATTGAATCATCAGGCGAAGCTCGCGACCCTCATGGATATGCAGCGAAACGGCTACCGGCCTCGCGTCAAAGAAAACGCGTGAAATCAAAAAACATAGAGCTCCGCTTCTGATTCCATCAGAAGCGGAAAGGCTCTAGAAACACGCCACCGATCTCCTCCTCGCCGGCAACAAAACCCCGGCAGTTTCCTGCCGGGGTTTCGTGTCGGGATGTCGATAGCCTGATGTTACCAGTTGCGCTGCGCGCGGAGCATGACGGTCCAGGTGTCCTGATCCTTCAGGGTATAGGGGCCCGCAGGCTTGCCAATGCCGGTGTTGGCAGCAAGAGCCGCGACGCCGGCGTACTTCTGATCCAACATGGTGTAAACCGCTTCCGTTGTGAACGTCAGGTTCTTGACCGGAGTCCAGCGGAGGTTCGCGCCAACCTGACCGATGTTGTAGTCCGGATTGCAAACGGTGATGTTCCCGCCCGCGCGCGCACCAATCAACGTATGAACCGTGCCGCCGACGCCGCACATCGCAGCTTTGGCGGCGCCGGTATATCGAACCGATGCGTAGGCGCCGAAAACCGAACTGCTCCAGTATGGATTCCAGTTGTGGTTGAAACCGCCACGCATGCCCCAGGTCGAGACCAGCTGGAGCGATCCGCCCGGGCCATACACCGAATCCGGCGCAAAGCCATATCCAACGCCGGTCACGCCGGAATAGATCGCGGCAGCGGCCGCCGGAGAGGCCTGATCCTGGATGTTGTAACTGGTCGCGCCGTTGGTGTAGACGCCTTGAAGGTTGATCGTGTCACCCGGCCCAGTCGGGATATTCTTGATCGACAGAGCGAGCTGACCGGCCCACCCCCACTTGCCTCCCGGTCCGCCGCTTGTTTGCGCGGCGCCGTAGTAAGCGGGATTGTTGTCGTGCGCCGCAACCGAGGCCTGGAACAGGCCCCACGCCTGATCGACGCGGAGCTGGCCCACGATGTCCGGAACGGTGGTCCCGCCATAGGCGCTGGCGCCGTAGCCGAAGTTGCCTTGGGTCGCAGTGGCGAGGTTGAAAAGGCCAGGCTGGTAATATGCACTCGGATCCTGCACGCCGACCGAGGCGGACACGCCGTCGCCAAACTCCGCGGTATAGGTGAACTGGTTCACGCCCGTGTTCGTGCCGCCGCCGCCGACGAGACCGGTAAAAATGTTTTTGCCCGGAAACTCCGTCCACGGAGCGCTGAACTGCGAGACGGCTTTACCCATCGTGAAGCCGGCGAACTGGATGAAGGCGAAGTACACGCCAAGCTGGCCGCCGGAGACGGCGCCGTTGGGGTTTCCGTTATACGTCGTCGCACCGGTCGCCGAACCGGCGTAGCCGCCTGAGGTCCACGAAAAAGCCGTCTCCATATAGGTGCGGACCACGCCGTATTCGGTCGCGGTGCGGGTGTCAATGGTCAGGTCTGCGCGCGACCGCCAGGTGAAAGCGTTGCTGAAGCGGTTCTGCGCACCGGCGGGACCGGAGGTATTGCCGCCGAAGATCGCGTTGGTGTTGACGCCCAGGTCGGAACGGAGATAGCCGCCGAGCTTGATGCAGGTGTCGGTGCCGGGGATGTAATAGAAGCCCGCGCCATACAGGGAGCAGACCTTCACGTATTCGACCGCTTTGGCCTTCAGCGGAAGATCCGCAGCCTGCGCCCCGCTCATGACGACCAGCCCTGCCGCCGAGCCGAGGAAAAGGCTCTTCATCAACTTCATCTCAAACCTCCAAGTTGCTTGGTAGGGCAGGCTCCGAATTCCGCTTTACGCAAGCACTCGAAGAAACGTTCCCTCAGTCCCTGACTACCGCCCAGCCGTTCGCATTGTCGGACGCTCCCGCTCAACGCGAGAGGCCCAAACGAACCATTCAAATGACGCCCTGGGGGTGCCCCCCTCCACGGCTGTATCCTATGGATATATGTAGCTGTATATAATCCTATGGATATATATATAGGTATATATCGATTCCACTTGATGTCAACATACGGACATTTCTTCGGCGGGCTCCGGGCAAGAACAGCCCGGCTCTCGCTATTCCTTATGCGGAGGATTGCTGCGGGTTCTGATCGGATGTCTCACACAACCAAATCATGTCGGATCTGGTGGTGGAACGATCGCCGGGCTTTTTTTGATATCGACAATCGCACGCAGAACTGTCGGCTAAGCGCTTTCGAGCGAAGCATGTCCTCGGGCTTGAGCCGCGGATGGATGAGCATCGGTTCGCGTGAAGAAAACGCTTCCATTCAAAATCAAAGAGCCTCGCTTCTGATTTCATCCGAAGCGGAAAGGCTCCAGGCGGCGGCGCGGTCCGGGCCGCAAAAACGCAAGACCCGTCAGCGCGACGCCTCGACGTTCTTCAGTCCGACGATCTGCGGCAGCGCACCGGTCGGAGAAGAATCCGTCTTCGCAGCTTCCGGCGACAGCGGCGGCCGCGCCGTCATGTCGGGAAAACGCGATTTCATTTCGCGCAGGAAACCATCGAGCGTATCAACTTTCGCCGCCATCCTGGCGATCTGCTCGAACTCGGCGCTGTTGTCCGAAGCCGGCTTGCTCGCGGTGTCGAAAGCGATCTTGTCGGCGGTGCCGCTCATCAGCGGCGCATATTTTTCGCGGAACCGCGCGAGCCCCAGTGCATCCTCGGCGAGCGCATAACCGATCACGGCGCGGATGATGTCGCTCTTCTCGTTTGAGGTGAGCGGCTTGAAATCGCGCCAGCGGTCGCCGTAATAGAGTTCGATCTGCTCGGACGCATCGCGCCAGCGCCGCGACGCCCAGTAGATGTCCGACCGCAGGCGGATCGCCTCGCGCCCGGTGAGATTGGAGATGATGTCGAGCGCGAGATCGCGACGGCCGATATCGCTCTGCGCGCGGGCTTCGAGCAACAATCGTTGCTGGCGCAATTCGCCGGCGAGATCGGCGATGCGCGTGGTGCGAAGCGCGGCGATCGCACGATCCGGCTTGCGGTTCATCAGGTAGACCATCGCAAGCCGCGCGGCGACCTGCGCGCGCGCCGCGCCCTCCAGCCGATGATCGACCTGGTATTGCAGGAGATCGGCCGCCTGATCGAGAAGGTCGATCCCGACAAGGCGATCGGCGAGGCGGCGGATCATTTCGTCGCCGCGACGGCCGATCGGCGTCAGATCGCGATAGTCGTAGAACATCGCCAGCGCATCGACCGGCGGAAGATCGTCGCCTTTGGCACCGAGGAAGAGCCGGGTGAACAGCGCCGAGGCATTGTCCTGGATCTGGCGCGATACAGCGTAATCCGGCTCCAGCTTGGTGGCGGTCTTCGCAACCGCCAGCGCTTCAGCGTAGCGCCCCGCATCGGTGTAGAGCGCCATCAGCATTTTCAGCGTCTGCACCTCCAGCCGATCGCCGCGCCACGTCGCCGACAGCGTTTCGAGATCGCGCAGCGCCTCCTCCGGCTTGATCTCGTCGCGCTTCTGCCGCAACGCGATGTCGTGGATCTGCGCCTCGGTCGCGGCCTGGCGATCCGGCGAGGCCATCGCCTCCGCGTATTGGGCAAGCGCGTCCTTGTCGCGTCCTAACGCCTCGGACAGCCGTCCGCGCATGACCGTGACGGCGGGCTTCATCTCGTCGGGAACGCCGATGGCGTCGAGATCGCTGCTGCGCGCGGCGGCGCCGGAATAATCGCCGACCTCGAGCGACGCCCGCATCGCCTCGGCGACGATCGGACGCTGCAGCCCGGCCGGCAACGCCGAGATCGCGAACTGGGCGTTCTTGAACTTTTCGCGCGCCTCGGCCCAGTTGCGCTGCCGCGCGAGCGCGAGCGCCTTCCAGAGCTGGGAATCGTAGTTGGCGCCGATCGCCGGATTGGCGAGATCGCGCATCGCCGCCGCCGTATAGTTGGTCAGTGAACTCGCCACCGAATGCACGATCAGCAGGACCGGATCTTCCTCTCCGGAATTTTGCTCGGACAGCGCAAGATCGAGGACAGCCTTGGCTTCATGATAGAAGCCGCGCGCCATGTAGAACCTTGCGAGGTCGATCCGCGCCGCGGTTCGCGCATCGTCGCTATCTGCCGCCACCGTCACGTCGACCAGTTCGTCCAGCCGCTGGAAGAAATCCGCGTTGCTGTCCTTCTCCCAGGTCTCGACATCGAAGATCGGCCGCGCGGCGGTCGTCGCGCGCTCCGGAGCGGAGTTGGCCGCCGACAAAGTGAGACCGCCGGGCCGGGTCACCGTAACCTTGTCGGGCGCGACCTCGACGGCGATGTCATCGGCCTTCGGTTCGATCACCACGCCATGGGTCGATTCGCGCAGCGCGAACTCCACGAATTCCTGGTGCCTGACAAAACCCTGAGCGGGCGGAAGCGCGGTGACGACCATCAGCGCGTTGCCGGAGTCGGGATCGACGATCCGGTGCTGCCTGCCGGTGCCCGCAAGCGGTATGGTGACGCTCGCATGATTGCGGTCGACGACGTTGCGCTGCGCGGTCAGCGCGCGCGACGGCTTTTGCACGACATCGGCGAACACGACCTCCCAGCGACGGCCCGGCGCGACCGGCGCGGAGCCGTCGGGTTCACCGGCCGAGATCGAGACCAGTTGCGGACGGGTCAGGCGGATGCGGATCGCCTGTCCGTTCTCCACGGCGCGGCGGTCGATGTCGGTGATGAGCGACCCGCCCTCCTTCCGGATCACGTCGATGTCGACCGGCTTCTCCGAGTCGAATACCAGCCACACCGCATCGGCGCGGCGAAACAGTGCGGCCGGGGTTGGGTGGTCGAAACCGAACGTCAGCCGAAAGCCGTCGCTGCGCCTTACCGCCGCAAGGGTCACGGCATCGTTCGCGCTTCCCTTCGCCGATGATGCCGGCGGCGCGGGTTTGGCTGCTGCGACCATTGGCCCCTGCCCGGCGGGGCTATTCCCGACGGGCGCCTGTTTTGCCGGCGCCGCCTCCGACACGGCGGCCTTGGCGACCGGCGCGGGCGGCGTTTCGACGGTGACCTGCTTTTCGGCGGCCGGCTTTTCGGACACTGGCTGACTGGACGCGGGCCTTTCGGTCACGAGGGGTGCCGCAACGGCTGGCGGAGGTTCAGGTATTTTCGCAGCCGGGGCCGGTTTGCCGTCAGGTGGGGACGGCCCGACCGTCAGCCCCGCCTGCTTGGCAATCGTCTCCGAGGTCGGCAGCGCAATCGCGGCCGGCTTTCCCGCCTCCGCTTTTGCCGGCTGCGCTTCGGCGAGCGACGCCTGCAGATCATTGCCGGCCTGTTGGAAGCCGATGTCGACGATGTAGTTCTTCTCCTCGCGGAACGAATGCACGTCGACGTCGCCGATCAGTTTTATCTCGATCCGCGAGCCGTCGCTCGCGACCTTCTGTGCGATCGCGGCGACATTGGCGGGCGCCACCAGTCTGGCGTCCGCCAGATCGAAAGCCAGCGCCGGCTTGAACAGCAGCGAGAGTTTCTGTTCGTTGAGGGCGGACGACACACCGGCGCCATCCGGAAGCTCGAAAACGTAGCGCACGAAGGTCGGCTGCACCGAAGCCCGCACGCGAACCGGCGGACGCTTCGTCGCCGCTTCAAGGGCGCGCTGTTCGCGCAAGGCGCGCTCGGCGGCGCGGGCGCGTTCCGCGAGGTCGCGAACCACCTCCGGCGGCAGACCCGGCGGTGGCCCCTTCCAGCCGTCGGGCATCAGATCGATGAACACGCGCTCACCCGCTGTCATCGTATTGACCGAGACCTTGCGCGCCAGCGCCAGGCGAATGGCCGAGCCGTCGGGATCGCGGCGCGCCGAGCCGACATAGTCCGGCACCGCCTCCGACAGCCTGTCGACGGGAATATCGACAGGCCGCTTGAAGCGGATCACAAGGATGGTGCCCGCGACCGTCACCTCGGAATCGACGTCCTCGTCGAGCTTGAGCACGAGGCGGGCAAACCCTTTCGCCGCCGCAAAGCTCGCCTCGCCCCTGACGGCCTGCGCGCGGCTTGCGTGAGGAAACGCGACGGCAAGCAGAAGCAGCGCGGTCGCGAGCGGCGGAATGCAGCCGTGCAACAGTCCTCGCGCGCGGACGCACGCTTGCAACCAACATCCAGCGGCAATCGTCCGCGCCATTCCAGATCGTCTCTCGACTCAAAATCCGTGACCGGGGACTAAAAGTCCGGCGGACCTCAACCCTAGAATTGCGACATTAAGGACTTGTTAAACAACGATTATCAGTTGCGGCTCGGCGGTGTCGGCTTGCCCTCGATCTTCGGAAGATCGGCCGTTGCGGTGATGGCGTCGCCGCCGGCGGCACGCCGCGCCAGCTCGACCGTCAACCGTTCGGCCGCCTCGGGCGACATCTGGCCGAGAATGTCCGACATTTTGCGCGGCGCGATCTTCGAGGCGAGATCGAACAGCACCGACATCTCCAGCCGGTCGAACACCTTGGCGGCGTCCTTCGGCTTCATGTTCTCGTACATCGTCACGAGTCCCTTGAAGCGGGCCGCCTCGGCCTCGTTCTTCTGATCGGTCGCGGTTGCGATCCGCGACTCGATGCCCTTCATCTCCTCGACGCGGCCCTCGATGCGCTTTTCGGCGGACTTCAAAAGGCTCTCGCGAATGTCGATTTCCCGAGCGCGCGCTTCGAGTTCCTGGCGCCGGCTCTGAAGCCGCTCGAGGATCGCGCGCTCGGACGGCGACACCGATTGCTCGGACTCCGGAATTGTGACAGCGCCCGCCCTCGCCGTTCCCGGCGCGCCGACCGCCGGCTTGGAGTCCTCGTTCTTCGGCTCATTCTTTCCGGCCTCGTCCTTGCCGGCGTCCTCTTTTTTCTTCGCCTCCACCGAGCCGGTGACGTCGCCGTCGTAGGACGTCGCGCCGGGAAAGTTCAGGGTCCCCCGCGCCCAGGACGACCGGGTCGAGCCCGGCTGGTCATCGAAGACATAGCCGCCGTCGGTCACCAGTCCCGCGACCTTAAGCACCGCGAGGCCAAAGATCGCGACCACGACGACGGGGATGACCCGGATGTCCCTGAAAGCGTTCATGCCGCGAGGCCGCTTGCCCTTCTACGTTCGGAAAATGCCCGCGCCGCGGCTGCGACCGAGCGGGCATCGCTGACCGTGACCTCCGGTTCGGGAGCCGTCGCCGGGCGTGCCGCGAGCGCGATCCTGCTCAGCCGCCGCATGAGCGCGTCACCCTCCGCCAGTTGCTTCGCCAACTGTCGCGACAATTCGGTAGCCGAGACGATCTGGTTGCCGAGATTGTCGTTGACATCGCGCACGGTGTGCTTGAGCCCGCCGATGGCGCGCTCCGCGATTTCCGTCGCCGTGATCAGTTCGCCGATGGTCGCCTTCAGCGACTGTTCGTCGGCCCTCAGCCGCTTCAGCCGCTTGTTCAGCAGCATGCAATAAGCGATTGTCAGGACGAGAAGAACCGCGACAAGGCTCTCGATCGCTAATCCGAAAGAGTGGTTCATTGGGCCTCCATCATCCTGGTCTGTTCGTCCGCTCTCTCGAACATGGCGAAGGTCGTGTTCGGTTTGCGCAAATGTCTCGATACGCGAATGGCGACACGGTCGCCGACGCGTCCCATGCGGCCTTCGGTCAGCGTGACGCTGCCGCACCGCACCGCCACCGACGCATCGGGGCGCAGGTCCAGCGGCAGCGTGTCGCCGACCTTCAGCGTCATAAGCTGCTTCAGCGGAATCTCGGCCTCATACAGCACCGCGTCGACGGCGATCTGCGCCTGCGCGATCTCGGTGGCGAGGTGGCTCTCCCAGATCGGATCGCGGCCGAACTTTTCACCCATGAACATCTGCAACAGCACGTTGCGGATCGGCTCGATGGTGGCATAGGGCAGCAGCAGTTCGATGTAGCCGCCGCGATCCTCCATATCGATGCGCAGGCGGACCAGGATCGCGGCGTTGGCCGGACGGGTGATCGTGGCGAAACGCGGATTGGTTTCGAGCCGGTCGATCGAGAATGACACCGGCGACAGCGGCCGGAACGCCTGTTCGGCATCAGCCAGAACGACCTCGACCAGCCGCTTCACCAGATTGGTCTCGATCGTCGTGTAGGGCCGGCCTTCGATCCGGAGCGAGGTCTGGCCGCGACGGCCTCCCAGCAGCACGTCGATCATGGAGTAGATCAGGCTGGAATCGACCATCGCCAGCCCGAAGTTCTCCCACTCCTCGGCCTTGAACACGCTGAGCACCGCCGGCAGGGGAATCGAGTTCATGTAGTCGCCGAAGCGGACCGAGGTAATGCGGTCGAGCGAGACCTCCACGTTGTCGGAGGTGAAATTGCGCAGGGATGTCGTCATCAGCCGCACCAGGCGGTCGAATACGATCTCCAGCATCGGCAGGCGCTCGTAAGACACCATCGCCGAGTCGATGATCGCCCGGATGCCGGAATTGTCGTCGACGTTGATCTCGCCGACGCTGAAGCCGAGCAGGCTGTCGATTTCCTCCTGCGACAGAACCCGCTCGCCGCCGTTCTTGGCGCTGCCGAAATCGCGGCTGCCGTCGTCGACCATGGCGGCCCACTGCTCCGCCATCGCCTCCGTAAGCTCATTGGCGGCGGCCGACTTCGCGGCCTCCTCGGGATCCTCCGAGCCGAGCGAAGCCTCCCACTGCGCCGCGATCGCATCCTGGTCCAACTGATCGTTATCGCCCGCCATGCCCCTGCCCCCGTCCCCTCACTGGATGACGACTTCCTTGAACAGCACCGCATTGACATGACCGGGCGAGATCGCCGTGTTGACCCGCCTGGTCAGTTCTTCCTTCAGGCGAAACAGTCCGGCCGAACCGTTGAGATCGCTGGGGCGCAGCTCCCTCATGTAGGTCTGAAAAAGATCGGTGACCCGCGGCAGCGCCGGCTTGATCTTCTCGACCTGCGGCTCGTCCTTGACTTCGAGAACAACCTTCACCTTGAGGTATTGCACGCGCTCGCCCGGCGCCCCGACCAGGTTGACCAGCATATCGGGGACTTCGACGAAGGCCGGCGGCTTCGGCGGCGGCGCCTCCGCGTGCTGTTCGTCGCCATGACCGTGAAAGAGGAAGAACCAGGCGCCAGCGCCGCCCCCAACGCAAAGCAGCACGACGGCCGCGACGATCAGGATCAGCTTCTTCTTCCCGGAAGCGGGCGGTGCGCCGCCTTCGGCTGCCGCTTTCTCGGCCTGATCTTTCTCTGCCATCGTCAGTCCGCCCGTTGGAGGGGTTCAGTCCGATGCCGCCGAGCAGGCTAGCGACGCGACACAGACGTCCCCGGCGCATGGCGCGCCCCACAGGCGTTAACACTAGGTTCGCAATGGTTAATGGATCCTTTCTTTTAACCATCGGGTAGGAAGATTTTGCCGGGCCATTATGGTCAACAAGACCTTATTGCCGCCCTGCCCGCGTCCGCTCATTTCCATAACGAATTGAAAAAGCGTAATTTTCAGACCTGGCACAGCTTTCGCTACATCCTTCGGCGAACCGCCAGGCTTGGGAGAGCCTGAAGGTTCGACAACGATCCGCCGACGACCTGGGAGGGTTCTGGCGCGGATCCTCGAGGGGAGAACCACCGATGGAGAACACACTCCTCATCGGACTGTCGCGGCAGATGATGCTCGAACGGCAGATGGATGTCGTTGCGAACAACGTCGCGAACATCAACACCAACGGATACAAGGCCGACCGCTCGCTGTTCGAGGAATACCTGATGCCGGTCGCCCACGAAGACAATTTCGTCGGCCGCGACCGTCGCCTCAGCTTCGTGGAGGATCGCGCCACCTTCCACGACTTCGCCGGCGGACCGACCGAGCAGACCAAGAACCCGCTCGATGTCGCCATCGACGGCAAGGCGTTCCTGGTCGTGCAGACGCCGGGTGGCGAACGCTATACCCGCGACGGCGGGTTACAGGTCAATCCACAGGGGCAACTGGTGACGGCCTCCGGAAGTCCGGTTCTCGGCACCAACGGGCCGATCACGTTCCAGCAGACCGACCACGACATCACAATATCCGACGACGGCACCGTGACCGTGATCGAGGGCACCAACAATGCGGCCGACTCGATCCGCGGCAAGCTGCGGCTGGTCTCCTTCGCGCAGGCGCAGAAGCTGCTCAAGGAAGGCTCCAACCTCTACGCCGCGGGCGAAGGCAACATCGCCCAGCCCGACACCACGGCACGGGTCCGCCAGGGCTTCATCGAGCGCTCCAACGTCAGCGCGGTGAGCGAGATGAGCCGCATGGTCGAGGTGTCGCGCGCCTACACGCAGATGGCGACGCTGCTACAGCAGCAAAGCGATCTGCAGCGATCGGCGATCGAAAAACTCGCCGACGTTCCGGCATAGGGAAACTGAATCATGCGCGCGCTCTATACCGCAGCGACCGGAATGGCGGCTCAGGAGCTGAACGTTCAGGTCATCTCCAACAACATCGCGAACCTGCGCACCACCGGCTACAAGAAACAGCGGGCCGCGTTTCAGGACCTGATCTACGACCATGTCCGCCGCGTCGGCGCGCAGGCCTCCGATCAGGGCACCATCCTGCCGGTGGGCATCGATCTCGGCGGCGGCGTCAAGACCGTCGGCACGCCGCGGCTGATGAGCCAGGGCACGCTCTCCATGACCGGCAACGATCTCGACATCGCCATCCGCGGCGAAGGTTTCTTCAAGATCCAGGTGCCGGACGGCACCTATCAATACACCCGTGACGGCACGTTCCAGATGGACAACCAGGGCCGCGTCGTCAACGCGCAGGGCAATCCGGTGCAGCCGACGATCACGATCCCGCAGAACTCGTCGGGCATCACCATCAACGCGCAGGGCCAGGTGTCGGTGACGCTGCCGGGCTCGACGACGCCGACGGTGCTCGGCCAGATCGGTCTGACCCGCTTCGTCAACAAGGCCGGCCTGCAACCGGTCGGCGACAACAACTTCACCGAAACGCCCGCCTCCGGTCCGCCGCAGGACGGCGTCGCCAACATCGACGGCTACGGCGACATGCAGCAGAGCAACCTCGAACAGGCCAACGTCGAGGTGGTTTCCGAAATCTCCGACCTGATTGCCGCGCAGCGCGCCTACGAGATGAACGCCAAGGTCATCAGCGCCGCCGATCAGATGCTGCAGTCCGCAGCCGCGCTGTTCCGCTAGGGAGGCTGACCGTGGCCATCCGCATGTCTCTCCTCGCCGCCGCGACGCTGCTGGCAGCGTCCGCTCCGGCGCTCGCTGCGAACGACGCTCCGCCGCGCATCGCGCTGGCGGGCGCGGCCGCCGTTCCCCTCCCCTTGCTGCGCGCCGACGTCAGGGTCGCCGGCGAGGTGGTGCGCATCGGCGACCTCATCGACAACGCCGGCGACGCCGCGCAAATCGCGATCTACCGCGCGCCCGATCCCGGCACCACCGGCACCCTGCCGGCAACGCAGGTCCTCGACGTTCTCCGCGCGCATCGGGTGATCGGCGTCGATGCTCACGGCATCCGCAACGTCTCGGTGACGCGGCTGGCGCGCACCCTCGATGCCGACGACATCGAGCTGCAAATCGCCGTCGCGCTCGAACACCGCAACGGGCTGGGCGACGCGAAAAACCTGTCGCTGACTTTCGACAAGGACCTTCGGACAATCCATCTCGATGCCGCGAACGACGGCGATATCAACCCGGTCGTGACGCGGTTCGACCCGCACAACGGTCGTTTCGACGTCACCCTCGAGGTGGGCAACGGCTCCGGCGCCGCGCCGGCCCGCCTCCGCTTCACCGGCAACGCCGTCGAGACCGTCGAGGCCGCCGTGCTGGCCCGCAACGTCGATCGCAACACGCTGCTGAAATCCTCCGATATTGTGGTGGAGCGCCGTCCCAAGGCCGAGGTCGGCAACGATGCCGCGAACCGCGACCACATCGTCGGGATGCAGATACGTAAGCAGATGCGCGCGGGTCAGGTGCTGCACGGCACCGACCTGACCAAACCGGACCTGGTGCAGCGCGACGAGGCGGTGACGCTGATCTACCAGGCCGCGGGCATCTACCTCACCGTGCGCGGCAAGGCGACCGAGGCCGGCACCGAAGGCGACGTCGTCAGCGTCCTCAACCTGCAATCGAAACGCACCGTATCCGGCGTCGTGGTCGGACGCGGCCAGGTGTCGGTTTCTCCCGCCGCGCCGGTCATCCCGCGCAGGCTCGCAAGCGCCGCTCCGGCCGCCGAAGAAGCACCGGCGATGGCCGCCGCATCCTCTCCCGCCTCCACCCGCGACGGCGCGTCCGTACCTCCAGGATCCGAGTAACATTCATGTCGAAGTCCGCGAACATCAACCGCCTCGCCCTCGCCGGCACACTGCTGGCCGCCGCCGGCCTTGCCAGCGGGTGTTCGTCAATTGACCGGCTTTCGCAGATCGGCGAGTCACCCAAACTGACCGCGATCGACAATCCGACGACGCAGCCCGGCTACAAGCCGGTGCAGATGCCGATGCCCAAGCCGGAGACGGTATCCTACAACGCCAACTCGCTGTGGCGGAACGGCTCGCGCGCCTTCTTCAGGGATCAGCGCGCCGCTCGCGTCGGCGACCTGCTGACCGTCACCGTGAATTTCACCGACAAGGCCAACATCGCCAAC
>JBIQHO010000065.1:0-13605 GCA_044508545.1 Bradyrhizobiaceae bacterium
ATCACGCATTCCGTCTAAACGGAATCCTATTTATGGGTTCATGACCTAGAGCATTTTTCGATCGGACGGAATTACCGCAGATGCAGCGATTCCCTCTCTCCTTTGGGGAGAGGGTTAGGGTTGGGGGGGATCGGACCTCTCGACAAGCCACATCCCTTCACCCGGATTGCTTCGCAATCCGACCCCCATGGGGGAGAGGTAACCCCCGCAGCACCGCGATCCGATTTGGTCGAAACTGCTCTGAAGCATGATCCCGAAGTGGAAACGGTTTTCGGAAAAGATCATGCTCAGGCTCAGGTCAAGGATGGACCTGGTTGACGCCAGGCGCCGGCGGTAAATCGGGCTGGGTTAACGACGTGGAGCGCGTGGTTTCATGGGATGCAGGCAGATTGGCCCGGATACGCTCCGAGAAATCGGATTTTCCGTCGGCAGCCTGTGCGGCCTCATTGATAAGAGAACGTCGTCTCAGCTCGTCGAACGGCAGCGTCGTGTCCACCCGGCCCGATTGATAAAGATAGCCGTCGATCAGGCCGTTGAGCAGGTGGCGGATGTTGAACCGGCCCTGCCTGCCTGCAGCGTTTGCGTAACGGATGATATTGATCGTGCAGCTATTGGTCAGCAGGTGATAGAATTCCGGCCTGTCGGCAAGTTCGTTGATCCGGTCCAGGTAGACCAGGAATAGCCGGCGCGCGTCGTCCGCAGAGGTGTTCAGGCGATACAGGTAAACCGGTTCGTGTCGGTGGTTGGTGCGCACGCCGACGAGATCGCGCTCGCTGCCGACCACGTAAATCAGCTCAAATTGCTTGAAGAGGGAGGCGACGGGCGCGAAGCCTTCGCCAACCTCGGGTCGTGTTTCGATGGAGATGCTGAGCGGCTCGGCATTGTCGAATGTGAAGCTCACAAAGGTGTGTCCGACGGGCCCCTCGGCAAAGTAGGCCACGTAGAAATCGAGACCGGTCAGGTGCGATAGCTGGACATCCCGCTCCTGGTAGCGGACGGTGAAGTCGTTTCGGCTGCGGTAATCGAAATCGCGGACGCCGGTGAGGTGCACATTGTCGCCAGTGATGACAGCTCGCGGCATCACCGCGACTTCCGGTCGCCAGGGGCGATCAAACGATGGGGGAATAGCTATCCACCACACGACCACGCCGAGGAACAGCAGGGCTGCTATCGCGAACATGCGCCGCTGATGCGAAAACCAGACGGCCCAAACCGCGAACGCCGCAA
Source organism: Bradyrhizobiaceae bacterium (assembly GCA_044508545.1). Taxonomy (GTDB): domain Bacteria; phylum Pseudomonadota; class Alphaproteobacteria; order Rhizobiales; family Xanthobacteraceae; genus Nitrobacter. The sequence goes on from JBIQHO010000065.1 coordinate 1,228, forward strand.
AAACGATCGCCAGCGCGATGCGCAATCCGAACCATGGCAGATTTGAATAGTAGATCGCCAGAGTAGCCCACGTCACGGGCAGAGCGCGACAGAGAAATCCGAGAGTGGCCTTTAGCCAGCGCCAGGACGTGGTCAGAAATCTGCGAAGCACACTCATGGTCTCTTCCACCGCCGTCGTCGAACTGTCAGGAGCACTGAACGCAAGGTGCCGCACTTATCATGATCAACGGCATGGCAGCAAACGGGTGCTGACCGGATCGTGTTTGCGGCCAGATCCGGGTTGCCAGGCGCTTCGCCAGATCGCCGCCGTGCGAGGGAGTCTGTTCAGATCCTGCTGCTGGCAGCTTTTGCGCTACCATTCAACGTATACCTTCGACTACTGTAGCGTCGCGACGGTTCGACATCGCTTATAGCACATCGCTTGAAGGCACATCGCTGATGGAAGTTGGCAGAATAGTCCGAAATCGGCCGGTCCCGTTTCTGTACGGATTTATGATCGTTACGCTTGTGGCATTGCTCCCGATTCCACCCTTGCTGCAAAATCAGGACTATCATCAGTTCGCCGACCAGCGCGAATTTTTCGGCATACCGAATTTCTGGAATGTCGTGTCCAACCTTCCGTTCATCGTCGTGGGCGCGATCGGTCTCGCGCAGTTTCGGCGCAATGCGATGACGTTCGTGTTGTTTGGCGGAATTTTTCTGACCGGCTTCGGCTCAGCCTATTATCATCTCGATCCGAATGACCAGACGTTGTTCTGGGATCGATTGCCGATGACGCTGTGCTTCGCCGCGATTCTTTCCGCGGTGGTTGAGGAGCGTGTGGATGCGAAGGCCGGCGCAGTATTGCTGCGGCCGCTGCTCGCGATCGGCATTTTCAGTCTTCTGCTATGGCGCTGGACCGATGACTTGCGACTGTATGCGTGGGCGCAATTTTTTCCGTTTACGGCATTGGTGCTGATTCTGAGTCTGTTTCCGCCGAAATTTACAGGCGCATCCTACTGGGGCGCCGCCGCGGCGCTTTACGCACTGGCCAAGCTGCTGGAGCATTATGATCATGAGGTTTATTCGTTCATTGAAATTCTGAGCGGCCACACGCTGAAGCATTTAGCTGCGGCGGCTGCCTGCTTCGCGATCCTGAGGTTATTTCAGGTGCGACAACCGCTGGAAACCGTTGCCGTCGCGTCCAGCGCATGATCCCGAAAAGTGGAAACCGGTTTTTGGAAAAGATCATGCTCAATCAAAATCATGCTCGGTCAAAAAGATAAGCGGCGAGTCTTCAACGCAGTTGATACAGACTGGGGTTTCGCCGTGTATCTTCCGGGTGGTTGATCGCGACGGTTCATCGCTCAGAGCGCGCATACTGACTGCTTGCGCAAGTCGGGACGCAAGAATCGCGGCGCGCGTTCTTGCCGGCATTAATCCGGACGATCGGGCTCCGACTGCCGGCCCGGGACAATTGTTCTGGGGTTTTCGGGGTGCCGATTGGATTCTATCATCCGCGCGTGTGCGGGAGACCGGTTCATGCGGCAGACCCAGGCGGCGAGCCTGGAATAGGCTTGCCGCAACGCCGGCGGGATGTCCTCTAATTCATTCATCGCAGAAACCGGACAAAGATACCTACCGGGGAAGATGCGCCGCGACTGTTAATGAGTTGTAAATACCGGTGCATGGCCGATGGCCGGTATGGTCCGGTCCTTAATTTTTTGCGGCAAGCCCGCGAGGACCCTGCCGGCATACGCAAAAAACCCGCCGCCGGGGCGAGCCGGCAGCGGGATTTTGTACGCAATACTATGGCCCTTTCGGGTTGGAAAGAGCTTCGCACAGTCAGGTGAACAACCGGTAAAGGTGCGGTGCGAAAGCGGTGATATCAGCGGTTGCCGGGAGATCGAATGAGGTCCGCCCGAGGCTGCCTCGCTCACAGCGGGCCGGGTTCGTCATGCGTTCATCTTGCGTAGGCGCAAATGCCCCGCAAAGGCTTTGATCGGCAAGGCCGGGGGGTATCGTCCCGCCCGATAGTTTGGCAAAATCCATCAAGGCGGTCGTTTGAAGATAACCTCAGGGCTGCTTAACCCTGCGGGTCGGCCGGCTCATCGAACTCAATTCCAATCCGAAGTTCCTTGCGCCAGACCAGACGACACTTACGCGCATGGTCGCCCTTGATATGGAGGCTGAACCGGTCCGGAATTCCTACCGGGCTTGCGACGTCCAGCGTCGCCCCTGTTTCGGAGAGGTTCCGGACCGTGCAATCGATCGCACCGCCACGGAACTCGATCGAGGCGCCCTTGAAAGCCCGGTGTCGGAGTGCTTTTCGCCGTTCCAGCAAGATGGCCTCCCGCAACAGAAAACGGCAGAATCCATGGGCGATTAGGCGACGGGAAAAGGGCTGGATTTGGACAGGACGGCCGGCAACGAGCACCGCTGGCGGCGTCGCGAACCGGAATAGCGCGGACCTCCAAGACCTTCGCGGTCAGGCGGGCGGCCGTCCTCGGCTCTGTGAGCCGAGCGGTGGCGCGCCATCAATCCTTTTGAAGGGCATCATATGCGTGAGCAAGGAATACGGCGGCGCTGATGACTAGCAGCGCGGCGATTGTAGTTCCCATCATGACGCTTCCCCTTATGCTTTTCGGGGATGATAGCCCGCCAAATGTTTCAGGTAGATTTCGCGGGCCAGGCAAAGTGGTTTCATTGCTACCGGTTTGTTACTGACACCAAATAAGAAACGGGCCGTCAAATAGGACGGCCCTGCCGGTTTTGGAGTCGAATCGATAGGAGAAAGAATGTAACGCCGGTCATCGATATGTCTCCGGCAGGTCAAAAAGGTTCATGCCGGATAAACAAAAACACGCGGGCGATGCTGTCGCGCTTTCGAACGTGTCCCCGGGCCTGGACCCGCGGACGGATTCCGATGCACGTGAAGAAAAACGCGCCGAATCAAAATCATAGAGCGCTGGTTCTGATTCCGTCAGGGGCTCTATAGTGCTCCGTAACATTTGCATCCCGTTGCGGCAGGGAGTTCCTGCAAATGTTAGAATCAAAGGACTACCAGCAACTATCAGGTTTCTAGTGGAGTTTTGAATTTGACATTCGCCTGACGGGTTTGCTGCAAAGGGTTAGCGAATGTCAAATTCACTCCCCTAGGCTCTCCCGGGCCTCCGCTTCATCTCGGTCTCGATTTCACCGATGGCTTGGCGCAAGGCGAAAAGCGCCACCTCGTCGACCTCGAATGCGATGGCGCCCAGCTCGGCCGTCGCCAGTTCGATGGCGTAGCGGCCGTCCGGCCTGATTAACGGACGCGAAGCGGTCACGGTGACAACGCTCAGTTTGTCGGGGTTGTTCATGACGTCCATTGGAGACTTTCGCATGTGAAGGCGGGGAGGGCGGTAGAGTTGGGCGGATCATGCCCTTTTCCGGGGCGGGGAGTCGAGAAGTGAATACAGCCTGAAGTGGTGATGTTGCTGGTCGTCAGGACCCGGCGCATATCCGGATAAATCGTAAACCGCAACCGGCTGTGGATTGAGGCGAGCTTGATGGCGGCCGGAAAGTTGTCGCCACGTTTGTCGCAGGCCGGGACGAGCACCCGGAGGGTTTGATTTTATTGAAGAAGCATCACGCGGCGCGGCTCCGCACGCGCAGCGCGCGCCTGCGTTGATGACGCTCACGCGGGGAAAACCGCGATCGATCAATCGGAAGGGGCGATCCGTTCCAGCTGGCAGGCGTAGGCGCGCAAGGGGAAAGACCCGCTGACGGGATCGTAAAACGCGTTGCTGATCAGCTTGCTGAAATTCAGCGAGACGCCATGCGTGCGTTCTGTATTAACCGATCGGTCGGACCAGCCGTACTGGGCGCAAACGACATCCTTTCCGAGCGTGCGGTTGAATCTTGCGCGTGCGCGGATAGAACCCTGGGGAGAGCGGATGATGATCCAGTCGAGTTCATTGATGTCGCGCTCTCTCGCCGTATCGGGATGCACCTCCACAAGTGGCTCCGGCATTTTGCTGCGCAGGCTGGGGAGATTCCGAAACTGACTATGACAAAACGGGATCCATTTGGCCGACGTCAGTCGCAATGGAAACTGTCTTTGCCATTCCGGATGACGTTCCACGCTGGCGGCGGGCGGCACGTAATCCGGCAAAGCCGGCTGACCGATATCGTGGAGAGCCTGCGAATAGATTTCAACGCGGCCGGTCGGCGTGGCAAAGCCATCCCGCCGGTATTTTCGAGATTCCGTCGAGAGCGGGAGCGTGACACCCTCCGGTCGCGCCCGCAGCGTCTCCAGCGTCACGCCTGACGGCTCCAGCATGTACGCAATACCCGCATCGATATCGCCGTCGAAGAACTGGTTCTCCAGACCCAGCCGCTTGGCCAACTCAAAAGCAATCCAGGTGTCCGAGCGGGATTCGCCGCGCGGCCGCACCACAGCCTTGCGCAACTGCAGGAGTGCGTCGGCCTGCTGGCTGACGCGAAATCCGTCGGCGATGCCCTCGCGCTCCCATGCCGACGATACCGGCAACACCACGTCGGCTTCGGCGGCCATCGGAGTGAGAAACAAATCGCAATGGACATAGAAATCGAGTTTTCCGAGCGCGCGCACGCCTTCGTCGGGACTGGGGCGGCTGTGCAGAAGACCGGATCCGAAGGCAACCAGTCCTTTTATGGGGTAGGGCTGTTCGTCGAGAATGGCTCGATACATCTCGCGCGTCGTGATCCATCCGCTCTTTGCCGGACCGAGCGGCCGTTCTGTCAACCCGAGGGTTTTGGCAGTTTGCGAGGAAGCGATGAGGTCGCGACCGAAGACGTTGTTCAGTTTCGGCCTGGCGAAATAGACATTGCCTCCCGGTGCATCGATGTCACCGGTGAGGGCATAGAGAAGACACATCGCCCGATTGGTCTGCGTCGCATTGGTGCTCTGCCCGACGCCGGACCATGCGTAGTAGGATACAGGGCCGTATGCATGCAGCAATTCCGCGACGCGTCGAATCTGTTCGGCCGCCACCCCCGTGATCTGCTGCGTTTTCTCCGGCGAATAGGTCCGGCACAAGCTTGCATATAATTCGAATGCCGGCCGGCAGGTGATCTTGCCGTGCAATGTCGCGATTTCAAATTTGCCGGAGAGTGAAAGTTGACGCGACGACGCATCCTGTTGTGGTCCCCGGGCGCAGGCCACCGGGCGCCCGGCCGGCTCATCCCATGCCACGTAGAGGTCCGCACGTCCGTCCGCACTCAGATCGGATTCGGCGAGGTAACGCCCGTTGTCATCCCGTATCAGAAACGGGCCGTTGCTCCAGCGAGAGATGAAATCATGATCGTACCACCCGCGTTCGATCATGACGCCGGCGATGCTCAATGCCAGGGCGCCGTCGGTGCCTTGTCGCACCCGCAACCACTCGTCGGCCTTGTGCGCCAGTCCGACTTGCCGGGGGTCGATGACGATGAGCTTCATGCCGCGCTTCTTCGCTTCGGCAATGGCCGAGGCTTGCGCCAGCCAGCAGCTTGTCGGGTTGAAACCCCATAGCACCAGGCACCCGGTACGCTTGAAATCCGGCATGCCGCTATCGGCGCCAAAAGTGAAGGCAGTGGCGAAATCCTTATGCCAATTGCAGATATGGGCCGTGGCAACCGCATTGGGGCTGCCGAAGCCGTTGATCAGGCGGTAGATCCACGGCATCGCGTCGCTGATGGCGGTGCCGCTGGATGTGGTGACGCTGAAGGCGACAGATTCGGGGCCGAACCGCTTCGCCGCTTCTTTCATGCGGCCGGCGGTGAAGCTCAGCGCCTCTTCCCAGGAAATAGCTTGCCAGCCTGGGTCCGGGTCACCCTTGGGGTGGGTCCTTTTAACGGGGCTCAACAGGCGGTCCGGGCTGTTGACGAGTTCGGGCGCCGCCTTGCCCTTGATGCAGAAATTCCCGCCGGTCGGATGGTTCGGATCCGGCTCGACTTTGGTCAAAACGCCATTTTCGACTGTAGAAATGCATCCGCAATGCGAGATGCACAGCGCACAGTATCCGCGGATTCGCTGCAAAGTCATCGGAGCATCGTCCGTATCGATTAGTCCCCCAAGGAAAGGCGAACATCGTTGTCGGGGTGATCAGGTGCTCGGCCAGACGTGTTCAGCCAGCCGCGCCCCTGAAGACCTGAGGGGATTTACCCCTCAAACAAGATTGCGGCCTGCTGTCTAGGCCCCGACGACGGGGGGCTGCTATGCGCGCCCGGATGCGGCCCCAATTGTTGGCTGGCTATTGCCGGGATGCGGTCCTGCGTTCGGCTAACTTGCGTCGAATGACGTCTGCCATCGGGCCTGACGGTTGCAATCCTGCCGCAACCGGGCGGTTTGATCGGTATTCACACAAACAGGTGACCTCGCTTTGGAGCCGGACACACTTGCTAAAGCCACCGGACAAGTTCATCTTTTCCCGGTATACCCAGATTTAGGCTACGCGATTTGCCGCCGGCGGAACTCCGATGCGATTGACAAGTTTTTTCGACTACACGCTTCGCTTGCTGATGTATGCGGCCACCCACAGTGATCGGTTGATTACCATCGAAGAGACTGCGGGCGTCTACGGCATCTCCCGAACCCATCTCATGAAGGTCGCAAATCAGCTCACGCGTGCGGGCTATCTCAAAGCGGTGCGCGGCAGGTCGGGCGGACTGATGCTTGCCAAGCAGCCGAACCGGATCAAGCTCGGGGATGTCTTGTGCGTGACCGAGCCGGATTTTGCGCTCGTGGAATGCTTTTCAGCGAACAACCGGTGTCCGATCTCGGCGCGCTGTCGGCTGCGCTCACCCTTGAGGGAAGCACTCGCCGCATTCACGTCGACGCTCGATCGCTATACGCTCGCCGACCTGATCCTCAACCCGAAGGACTTCGGGATTCCGCCGGCGGCGTGACGCGCTTCCAGGCGTTGTGCGGTGTGATACGACAAACAGCCGCAGTCGAATCGCTTGATCCGGCAACCGGTTGAGCCCCCGTGCAGAACGCTGTGGCCATCGCGTTACGTCCGTAGGTGAATATTGCCGCTCACCGTTTTTATGGACTGTACAAACATACATTTGCAGTGCATGTTTCCGCGCGCAATTCGATCTGTTCGCGGTGAGCATGAGGAAAGCAGTTATAAATCAGAAGCAGCGTTCCAGGAATTGGTCCAAGCTGTATATCGCTTCCTCCGTCGTCGGAGCTGCGGTCGGCATAGCGGTTGCTATCTGGTTCACGCATTTGTCGCCCCTGACGACGCACCGCGTCACCGTGTCGCTGAATAGCGCGGCCACCACGCCGCCGGTGCCGCTCGAAGGCCTGTCCGACTTGCCGAAGCTGGTAACCGCAAAGGATGCAGGTCAACCCTGGGCCATCGCGGGTGGCGCGCTGCTGCAGGTTGGCCTTGCCCGGTTCAGCGTTCCGATGCTCGAGCGGGCGATCAAAAATGATCCGGACAACAGCGTGCTTCACGTGGCGTTGGGAGAGGCGCTCGCGCTGGCGGATAAAGGTCTGATCTCGGATCGCGCCAAGGCGGAGTTCGAGTTCGCGCTCCGGAATGATCCCAACGATCTGATCGCGCGATTCTATATGGGGCTTTGGTTGCTGCAGAACGGCAAGGCAAAGCCGGCATTGGTCAAGTGGGTGGGCTTGATGCGGACGGTGGGAAGCGATCAGACCTGGAATGACCGGCTGTGGATGGTGATGCCGGCGGCTGCGCAGGAGGTTGGCATCAACGAGCTTACGCTGCAGGCTCTCTGCACCGCGGGAATGTAGCGAGGCTCAAATGACGCCGCGGTTTTTGGGTAAAAAAGATGCATTTTATATATTGCTTTATGACTCGGAAGATGGCACGAAATCATCAGATTTGCCGGCTGGGGTTGGCGTCATGACCATCGGGGTTATTCAGCATCATCGGCGTCAGCGCGTACCGGATGGATAAATAATCCGCCCGCTTTGAAACGACTTTGATAGCAACTTATCAAAAAACATCAATCCGAAATGCATGTTATGTCAATGATCCTGCAATCCAGTCCGCTGCGCGCGCCTCTCGTCAGATTCATCGTTGCCGCAAGCGCCGCTGTCTTCGTCGCCAGTCCATCGATGGCATCCGCCGAAACGCGCCAGTTCTCGATGACCGTCGAGGACACCATCGTCAAGCTGGTCGACAAGCAGACCTTCCACACCTTCTCCTTCAACAACCAGACGCCTGGTCCGCTGATCCATGTGCAGGAGGGCGACGATGTCGAGATCGAAGTCGAAAACAATACGACGCTGCCGCACACGATTCACTGGCACGGCATGTTTCAACGCGGTAGCTGGAAAAATGACGGCGTCCCCGACGTCACGCAACCGGCGATCCCGCCCGGCGAGACCTTCACCTATCGCTTCAAGGCCGAGCCGTCCGGCACCATGTGGTACCACTGCCATGTCAACGTCAACGAGCATGTCGCGATGCGCGGCATGTGGGGTCCCTTGATCGTCGATCCGAAAGATCCGCCGGCGGTCGAAAAGGAAGTCACCAAAGACTACATCATGATGTTTTCCAGTTGGGCGTCGGCTTGGGCGAAGAAGCCCGGCTATGGCGGCATCCCCGGCGACGTGCCGGATTTCTTCACCATCAATGGCAAGGCTTATCCCGACACCCAGCCATTGCGGATCAAGGAGGGTGATGTTGTCCGCATCCGCCTGATTGGTGCTGGCGACGAAATGCATTCCATCCACATTCATGGCCACGACTTCGAAGTCTATGCCAAGGACGGCCGGCCGCTTGCCAATCCCTATCTCGCCGACACGATCCTGTTCGGGCCGGGGGAGCGCTACGACCTGATCTTGCGCGCCGACAATCCCGGAATCTGGATGGTGCACGATCACATCGACAAGCACACGGTGAACGGCAGTACGCCGATGGGCGGCATGATGACGACCATCGAATACGAAGAGATCCCGGTGAAGGACCAGGCTTTCTATAAATGGAAGAACAAAGAGTTCGTGCCTGATTTTTATTACGAGGAGTCGATGAAAAAGCCGTTCGGCATGTACGAGAGCCCTGCCCTCAAGGGCGAGCCCGCGCCCTAGTCCCATCGAAAGGAGAGCAGATATGAAAGGGCTTTTACTCGCCGTCGCGGGCTTGACCGCGGCATTCCTGAGCTGCGCAAGCGCCGCCGACAAACTGGATCCGAGCTGTGGCGGCTGTCACGCGCTGGTCAAGCCGACCGATACGTCGCTGGACAGGCTGCTGACCCGCAAGGGTCCCGACCTCTGGTATGCCGGCAGCAAGTTCAACAAGGAATGGCTGGTGTCCTGGCTGCAGGATCCCAAACCCATACGTCCTGCCGGGTACCCGTATTTCAAGAACATCAAGAAGGGCGACAAGCATGATGAGATCGATTCCTCCAAGATCCCGGCGCATCCGAAGCTGAAGAAGGCGGATGCTGAATCGGCTGCGGCGGCTTTGATGGCTTTGAAAGCGCCCCCCGATCTGGTGCCGGCGGGCATCTTCAAGGGCGATATGAAGGGCGCGCGCATGGGCGGACTCGCGTTCATCAAGTTCCGCGGCTGTGTCGCGTGTCATCAAGGTGAAAAAGGCGAAGGCGGTCTTTCCGGCCCGCGACTGACGGATGCGGGAGTACGGCTGCAGCCCGATTTCATTGCTGCTTATACCGCCGATCCGCAGCGTTTCGACCCGCACATCTGGATGCCGACGTCGAATTTGAAGGATCAGGATGTCCAGCGGTTGACCGCGTTCTTGGTGCAACTGAGCCAGGGAGACAAGTGATGAAAACGCAAATGGTGGCGGCTTTCGCCGGTCTGGTCCTGCTGCTCGCGTCATCGACAAGTTATGCCGATCAATCGATCGAGCAGATCTACGGGGTTTATTGCGTGCAGTGTCACGGTCTCCAGCGCAACGGCACGGGCATCAACGTGCCTGCCCTTTCCGTGAAGCCGCGGGATCACACCGAAGCCAAGGGTATGGGTGACACCCCCGACGACGAACTGTTCAAAGCCATCAAGGAAGGAGGACTCGCCGTCAACAAGTCGGTGCTGATGCCGACCTGGGGTCGCGTCCTGTCGGAAGACCAGATCAATGGTCTGGTCAAGTATCTCAGGCAGGTCTGCAAATGCGGGAAGTAAATCCAACAAGGACGTCATAACAAACCATGAAGCGGAGAGCGATTGTGAAGGGGAGATCGATTTCAATGACGACTGCCGGTTTGAAGAAGAGTGCCATAATGGGGGGCGTCGCGTCGGCCCTGATTCTGGCGGGTGCTGCGATCACCGCGGCTCAGGCCAAGACCGTCAAGGTCGAACTGACCGCCAAAGAGGTTACCGTGCCGCTTGACAACGAGGGCCACACGGTCGCGGCCTGGACCTATAACGGCCAGGTACCCGGTCCGGTGATCCGCGCGACCGAAGGCGATACGATCGAATTCACGCTGAAGAATGACGCCGCTAACAAGAAGTCGCATTCCATCGACATGCATTCCGCGCGCTCCGATGTTCTGACGCATTTTGCGTCGATCAAGCCCGGCGAGACCAAGAGCTTCTCGTATGTCCCGGAGCATGCCGGCGTGTTCTTCTATCATTGCGGTTCCGATCCGATGATCCAGCATATCGCCCGCGGCATGTTCGGGGCCGTCATCATCGATCCCAAGGATCCCAATGCGATGCCCAAGGCGGATCGCGAGTATGTTCTGATCGAGCATCAGATCTTCGAGAATCCCGAAGACGTCGACAGCATGATGGCGAACAAGTGGAAGCGCAGCGCGTTCAACGCCGTTCCGTTCCAGTATGACCCCGTGCATGACGAACACGCGACGCAGACTCTCGAGGCCAAGCCCGGCGAGCGCGTGCGCGTCTACATGGTCAATGCCGGTCCGAACGAATTTTCCGGATTCCATCCGATCGCCGGCATCTGGGACCGGGTCTATCCCTCGGGCAACCCGAAGAACGTCATGGTGGGGATGCAGAACTACACTTTGGCGCCGGGCGATGCCGCGACGTTCGATCTGATCTCGCCGACGGAAGGCGCCTATGCGTTGGTGAACCATTCCATGCGCGCCGCGCTTACGGGTGCGATTGCGGTCATCATGTTCAGCAACAAGGCCGATCCTTCGATGGGACACGGCGACAAGATCCTGGTGCGCTGACGCCGCTGTTTTGAACATCAGCTTGGACGTGGGGCGTCGTTGGCGCTCCACGTCAAATATCGGAAGATGGAAGCGATCAGGTCCACGGGCCTGATCAGAAGTTTGACGGCATCCGGGATGGATGATCATGCGGACGGGGCTCGGCCGGCCAGACCTGCTGCGCAGCCGTACACGCCGTCTGATGTGTCGAGGAACGCGTGACGCCGCACGAACCGGCGGAGACGTCGCGGACGCTAGCTGTCTCCGACGTCGCGTTCATGTATCGGTAATATAATAATCCAACTTCGAACTGGCCGCGTCGCGTCTGCTGCGCAAAGTGCGCGCATGTTTGCGTGTTCGATTTAACCAACCTACAAGGTGCTGGAATTATCCTTCTCCGGCGGACAGTCGGGCATCGCGGTATGTGACTGCGCTCGGCCGTTTCGTAGTCCGCAAGAGCCTGAAAGTCCGGAAATTTCCTCCTTTCGGCACGGATGAAGGTTAGGAAGTTCATGTCCGGTCCACCTGAGCGAAACGAAATTCCTGTTGTCGCGGGAGAAGGGACCTCGAAGACACTGGACGATTTACAGATCGATCGAAAAGGCTTCCATCCCGACGACAGCATCTCCTCCAGACTTGATTTTCTGAGCGAAGTCGTGAGGTTGCTTCCGACGGGCGTGACGGTTCAGGATGAGCAGGGAAATTTTGTTCTCGTGAACGTTGCAGCCGCGGCGCAGTTCAATGTGCAGGCCTGCGACATCGTGGATGCGGCGTCGGGTGCACCGTTCCGGTCAAGAGAACTGGATGATCGCAGGCATGTCGCTCGCCGGGTGCTTCAATCGGCCAAGACCAGGGTATCCGAAGAACTCATCCGGACCGATCATGCGACCAAGGCCTATCTCACCACGCATGAGCCCGTTCTGATTTCGAACAGGAAGCTCGTGCTTTCGAGTTCTGTCGATATCAGCCGGCAAAAGGCCATCGAGGAGGAACTGTTCCGCTGCGCATACTATGACGGGCTGACCGGTCTGCCGACCAGGCGGGTGATCGAGCAGCACGCCAACAGCCTTATCCGCGAGGGAGACGACTCGGTCAGATTTGCGGTGGCATTTCTCGACATCGATAATTTCAAGCACATCAACGATTATTATGGCCATGCATCCGGGGACGGCCTCCTTGTCGAGGTTGCCAGACGCCTCGGCCTCGGTCTTCGCGCCACCGATATGCTGTCCCGGATCAGCGGCGATGAGTTCCTGCTCCTGCTCAATCCCGTCCAGA
>JBIQHO010000497.1:0-1884 GCA_044508545.1 Bradyrhizobiaceae bacterium
AGCATCGCACCCGTCCGACGCCGCCGAACGATCAGGCTCAAGGTCAGTAAACAAGACCGGCCGATCAGTCCGCCACGACGCCGAAATCACCGCCCGCCTGTCCCGCAGGCAGGCGGTTTTTTGAGGTCATTTGCATTGAAGCCCTTCAAGGGATTTCGATGCTGCGTCGTACCAAAAGACGCCGTCCGGCCTGAGCCGGCGACGCGCGAGAACCCGCTCGTGACGTTCGCTCGCCCATGGGCGCTGATCCGTCTTGCCACCTCGCGCGCAAGTGTCGGAGCGCCGGCCGTTTTCACGGCCCTGGTTCCTTCCTGGTAACCCGATTTTAACCAAGATTAGCGTCTGGTTACGGGCGTGCAGACGCGCCGATAGCCCTCGTTTTGACACGTTGGCAGGGGAAGCAGGGTTCTGGCTTTGGACCAGCCTCCCATGTGACCCAACCAGCTTTCCGCGTTGGCGCTTTACGCCGCGCGCTTCGCGGCTGTGAAACCGGCGGCGGAGGACGCCCCCGGGGTCGATAGGGATATCTTGCGTTGAGAGGATACCGCTTATGAATCCGGCCGACGTGGCCCAGTCAGCCTTGCCCATCGCCTCGGCCGACGTGTCGCTGATAACGCTTTTTTTCCACGCTCACTGGATCGTGAAGGCGGTGATGCTCGGCCTTCTCGGCTGTTCGGTGTGGGTCTGGGCGATCGCGATCGACAAGATGTTTCTCTACGCCCGCACCAAGCGCGCGATGGATCGCTTCGAGCAGGCGTTCTGGTCGGGAGAGTCGATCGAGGATCTGTACCGGGCGCTCTCGGCCAAGCCGACGCAGTCGATGGCCGCCTGTTTTGTGGCTGCGATGCGCGAATGGAAACGCTCTTTTGAAAGTCAGGCGCGCTCGTTCGCCGGACTTCAGATGCGAATCGAGAAGGTGATGAACGTTTCGATCGCGCGCGAGATCGAGCGGCTGGAACGGCGGTTGCTGGTGTTGGCGACGGTCGGCTCGGCCGGCCCCTTCGTCGGCCTGTTCGGCACCGTGTGGGGCATCATGTCGAGCTTCCAGTCGATCGCCGCGTCGAAGAACACCTCGCTTGCAGTGGTGGCGCCCGGCATCGCCGAAGCGCTGTTCGCAACGGCAATCGGCCTTATCGCTGCCATTCCGGCGACTATTTTCTACAACAAGTTTACGGCGGAAGTGAATCGTCAGGCCCAGCGGCTCGAGGGTTTCGCCGACGAGTTTTCCGCAATCCTGTCACGTCAGATCGACGAGCGGACCTGAGGTCGCAGGGCATGAGAACGGACGGTCGATCATGGCGATGAATCCGGCGGCAGCTTCCTCGGGCGGCGGCGGACGGCGCGGGCGGCGGCGCTCGCAGCCGATGGCCGAGATCAACGTCACGCCGATGGTCGACGTCATGCTGGTGCTGCTGATCATCTTCATGGTGTCGGCGCCGCTTCTGACCGTGGGCGTGCCGCTCGACCTGCCGCAGACCCAGGCCAAGAGCCTCGAACAGGACAAGACGCCGCTGCAACTGTCGGTCGACGTCCAGGGGCGCATCTTCATCAACGACACCGAGGTCACGATGGAGGAACTGGTTCCGAAATTGACGGCGATCACCGATGCGCGCGGCGGTCTCGACGAGCGTATATTCATGCGTGCCGACAAGAAGGCCGATTACGGGACGGTGGCCCGGGTGATGGGCAAGCTGTCGGGCGCCGGCTTCAAGCGCCTGGCGCTGGTTACCGAAGTGGAGCAGGGATCCTAGTGTGCACGCCGGGATCGTCGGGGTACTAGGTTGAAGGTCAGGATCGACAAGACACTGGCGGCGTCGATTGCCCTGCACGTCCACGTGATCGGGTGGGGGCTGGTGTCGTTTTCGTCGAAGGCATTCGAGTCGG
>JBIQHO010000066.1:0-13486 GCA_044508545.1 Bradyrhizobiaceae bacterium
GATCTCGATGATCGGCTGCTTCAGTTCGTTGAGGTCGAACGTGTAGGCGTAGCTGAGATCGAAGGTCGGCTTACCGTCCTTGAATTGCAGCCCGAACACTCGCTCGTGCTGATATTCGAAGAAGGTGATGCCGAGCGACATCTGCCAGTTCAGGCTGAGCAGGTCCGGCCCGCGCCCGGCAGACCAATCGAAGGAGGCGTAGCGGTCCTGCGCCCTGACGTTATGCGAGCCGTCGTCGAAGCGCAGCACCAGCCGATAGCCTTTGCTCATGCCGTGCAGACGCATCAAGTCGAGCCATTTGGCATCGGCGTAGCGCCAATCCACGACGAGTTCGTTGGGGCGGTTGCCGCGCTTGATCGTATAGGGAACGTCCTGCTCATTGATGGAAAGCAGGCGCTGCATCAGCGTTTCGGCCGCCACCGCCTCGATGCCCGGAATAGCCGGCACCTGGCTGGCCCACGAGGCGACCCGACCGAAGATGAAGAACTGCAAGCCGGCCCAAACGAAGATCCCGTAGAAGGCGACCTTTTTGACAGCCTCGCCGAAGGGGTCGGCCGGAGACGAGGGCGGCCCGTCGATCATGCCGTATTTCGCCTGCACCAGAGCGACGGCCAGAAAAGGAAGGGCGAATACGAAGCCGAAGAAATAGAGAAAGAACACCACCACCCGTCCGGCCTTTCCGCAACGAGGCGGTAGGTCGGACGAAGCTTCATCGCTGGCGCTAACAGTGCCGCCGCCCGGCAAGCTCATGCAGGCCATTTCCCCTAACATCTTAATCGCGTCCATAATGCCTTTTCCGTTTCCCCTCGTCATGGGCAGGAAGGAACCGGATACGGACAAGACGGAACAAAATTGACCTTCGGACGCCCCTGTTACATTGTCACGAGGGAGGAAGGATGAATGGAGAACCTAGACGAACCGGCCTCGTCCTCATCGTTGATTTTGTCAACGGCGGCACTGCCTGAGCGGGATCGGCTCCCGGTCTGGCGCGAGGTGTTCGGGCAGATGATGGTGCGGCTCGATATAGAGCCTGCGAAGAATACGTCCTTTCACGCCGAAGGCGAACTGCTCATGCTGCCGGGCGCCGCTTGCGGCTCAGTTGCGGCTACTCCCTTTCGAGTGTCGCGCACGCAAAAACTTATCGCCGGCGACGAGGCTGACATGGTCTTTCTCGTGACGGCCGACGTACCGCTCCATGTCGCCCAAAACGGCCGCGAACAGGTGCTCGACGCCAGGGACGCCATTTTCGTGAGAGGCGGCGAGCGCAGCGTCATCCAGTCCCGCGACAGGGCAAGACTCACTAACATCTCGGTTCCGATCGACGATCTGACACCGCTACTATCAACTTGCCTAAACCCATCGATGATCGTGGTAAGCCGCCAGAACGATGTGCTCGACTTGCTCATCGGCTATGTACGCCTGCTACAGCCCCGACAAAAACAGCACTCAGTCGAGTTCGCCCGGCTCGCCGCCGGCCATATCCGCGACCTGATGGCGGCCATGATCGGTGCCGATCCAGATGAGAAACCATCGGCCCATGAGCGCGGCGGCATACGCGCTGCACGGCTGCGGGCCATCAAGGTCGATGTCGGCCGACAACTTCGCGATCCGGGACTTTCCGTCGAGGCGATCGCCATGAGTCACGGCATTTCACCGCGCTACGTCCGCAAGTTGTTTCAGGAAGGACAGACGACATTCTCCGACTTCGTCCTGTCTCAGCGGCTGGAACGGTCGCGGCAGTTGCTGCGCACTCCGGCACATGCTGTCCGCACGATTGCATCGATCGCGCATGCCTGCGGCTTCAACGACCTGTCCTATTTCAACCGCACTTTCCGCCGCAGATACGGCGTCACGCCGTCGGAATTCCGTAACGGAGCCCCATAGGCTCTGACCTCCAAACTGCTCTCGGCAAGAACGGACACACAGCAACAGCAGGCTGGCTCAGAGTTCGGCATTGAGGGTAAAGCGGTCACTCGAACCCTCGTTTGTGATATTTGAGTAGAGAAAAATCGGCTGATCGACCGGAAGCGATTCGAACTTTTTCACCACCAAACGCCGCCGTTTCTACGCTTTTTTGCACTCGGCTACCTTCCGACTCTTCGCGCGGTCGTAGTTTCGGTGGTTATCGGCGGCCTTAGAGGGCTATCGGCGGTATTTTGGCGCGCCATCTCAGGCGATGATGCGAACTATGTCTACTCCATAGCTCTAAGGCCCTCTTTTTCCAAGAACCCGGTTGTTTGGCATGAGTTGGAGCCGCCTGAGGCCGGTTGCCGCGTCAAACTGCATCTCCGGAAACCGGAGTGCGTGGCAAATTGTTCGTCCGTCGTCCGTCACAGGTGGGCCACCACTTTCGCGGCCGTCGCCCTGGCAGACCACGGGTTCTGCCCGGTCACCAGACGACCATCGGTCACGACGTAGGAGACGAACGGCAGGAATGCCTTCTGGTAGAGCGCACCGCGCTGTTTCATTTCCGCCTCGGCATTGTAGGGCATGGATTTCGCGACCCCGGCCAGCACCTCTTCGCGCCAGGAAAAGCCGGTGAGCCGCTTTCCGTCTACGAGCAACCTGCCGTCGGACAGCTTCGTGTTTAGCAGACCGCAATAGCCGTGGCAGACGGACGAGACGATGCCGCCGCGCTCCCAGATGGCCCGCGTGATCCGTTGCAGCCCTTCGCTGTCGGGGAAGTCCCACATGACCGCGTGCCCGCCGGTAAAATAGATCACGTCATAGTCCGCCGGATCGATGTGATCGGGCCGAGCCGTATTTGAAAGAAGCGCCATGCGGTTCTTGTCGGCCAGCCACGCCTTGGCGGAGGCGTCCAGGAGCGGCCATTTGAGCGCGCGGGGTTCGAGCGGTGACACGCCGCCCTTCGGACTGACGATGCGCTGCTCGCAACCTCTTTCCGCGAACAGATCGTAGGCGTGCGTCAGCTCCGACAGCCACAAGCCAGTCCGATGAGACGGATCGTCGTAATGGGCGACATTGCTGACGACGTGGAGAATGCGCCTGTTCATCCTTCGAACCCTATCAATACTCACTCCGATGGCGATCCGCGCAGAGGAGCGCGCCGGACATCGTCCGGCGCGCGTCACTCATCCTCGGATGAAGGCAAGCAGGTCGGCGTTGATGACGTCGGCATTCGTTGTGTGCATGCCGTGCGGGAAACCGGGATAGATCTTGAGCGTGCTGTTCTTGAGCAGCTTGTCCTGAAGGATCGCGGCATTCCTGTAGGAGACGACCTGGTCGTCATCGCCCTGCATGACCAGCGTCGGCACCGTGATCGCCTTCAGGTCGTCGGTCTGGTCGGTTTCCGAGAATGCCTTGATGCCCTCGTAGTGCGCCTCGGCGCTACCCATCATGCCTTGGCGCCACCAGTTACGGATGATCCCTTCCGAGACTTTCACGCCGGAACGATTGAAGCCATAGAACGGACCGGTGGGCACGTCGATGTAGAATTGCGCGCGGTTGGCGGCGAGCGCCGCACGGAAGCCGTCGAACACCTCGACCGGCGTGCCGCCGGGATTGGTGTCGGTCTTCACTATCAGCGGCGGAACCGCGCTGACGAGGGCCGCCTTGGCGACGCGCCCCTGCGGCTCGCCATGTTTCGCGACGTAGCGCGCGACCTGGCCGCCACCCGTCGAATGGCCGACATGAACGGCATTCTTCAGATCGAGATGTTCGACCACCGCCGAGGCGTCGGCGGCGTAACGGTCCATGTCGTGACCGTCGCTGACCTGGCTTGAACGGCCATGACCGCGTCGGTCGTGCGCGACGACACGAAAACCCTTTCCCAGAAAGAAAAGCATCTGCGCATCCCAATCGTCGGCACTGAGCGGCCATCCGTGATGGAAAACGATAGGCTGCCCATCCTTCGGCCCCCAATCCTTGTAAAAGATGTCGGTCCCGTCGCTTGTTTTGACGAATGTCATGACGACTTCTCCCTCGGTTGAACGGTGCGATCCGGTGACGTCCCCTTCATATGGCGGGCAGCGCCTGCAACGGCCGCGGCAGGTACAGGACCATCTGAGCATCCTTGACGACGTCGAACCGCACGATGGTCCCCACGCCCAGCCCGTCCAGCAACTGGCTGATCGGACCGCCGGCGCGCGACAGTTTTACGTCGCGCGGAAACAGCGTCTGCGCGAGTTCGAGCGGATTGGTGACAAACTGGGTCTGGCGCCATTCGCCGTCCACCAGCCCGATCGACGTGTTGGTCGAGAGACTCGACTGCGACGGGATCCGGCGCAGCGTCGGCAATGGCGCGGTCAGCGTCACGTCCGGCGTACCGCGGGTTGCCGCGATGCTGGCCGTGACGCCGCGTGAGGCGATGTCGAGCCGGATATCGGTCAGCCATTTCGGCAGTTGATAGCCATAGACGCCGCGGACGCGGGCGATCTCGGTGTCGACCGGCAACGCCAGCACATGCGCGAAGAAACTCTGCCGCCGCATCGAATCGAGCAGTTCCAATGCGTGCGGCCCGCGCGCGCCCGGCCGGCGGATGACGACGGCGACCGACACCTCGTTATAGGGATCGTTGTCGCAGACAGCATAGGAGAAGAAGGTGAGCGCCACGAGCCCGTATCCCGGCAGCGCGTGCAGCGGCTCGAGGGGCACCGGCAACATCTTTGAGACCGCCGCCCGCACGCCGCGCACGATGTCGAGCAGCAGACGCGCGCGAGTGCGGCCGTGGTCACGAAACGGCGCTCGACGTCCGCGATGTCGGATGCCGTCATCTCGCGCGGCACAGGGAAGACTTTCGACTGAGCGCCGAGGTCGAGCGCGATCGCGGACGGCGCCAGCGTCGCCTGACCGAGCCCCGCCGGCATCTGCCGGCCGGGATGGTTGATCTGCATCCAGACCTGTGCACCACCCGCGCGCGAGGCGTTCGCCCATGCCTTAAAGCGGTCGAGATGGCGGTCATCTTCCAGCACCACGCCGGCCGCGCCGGTCATCGCGCGGGCGTCGACCATCACATTGCCGGTGATGATGAGGCCCGCTCCACCGTCGGCCCAGGCGCGATAGAGGCTGATGAGGTCGGCGGACGGCGCGTGATCACCATCGGCCATGTTCTCTTCCATCGCCGCCTTGGCGATACGGTTCGGAATGACGGCGCCATTGGGCAGCGCCAGCGGGGAAAACAGCGACATTGACGGCCTCCAATGTGACGTTGGACAGACCGTAACCTTTGAGTTAAGTTTAATGTCAAGAGCCTTTTGAAGGACATGTGGCCATGAATATCGGGGAGTTGGCGAAGCGGACAGGACTGACGAACTCGCGCATCCGCTTCTACGAGCGCGCCGGCTTGCTGAAGACGGTCGACCGGCGGCCGAACGGCTATCGCACCTATCCGCCGGAGGCGGTGCTGGTGCTCGACCTGATCGCGACCGCGCAGAAGGCGGGCTTTAGCCTTGACGAAATCCGAACGCTATTGCCGCCCGATCTCGGACAGTGGGATCACGACGCATTGATCGAAACGCTCCGCCGCAAGGTGGCGGAGATCGAGGCGCTGCAAATCCGGCTCAAGCAGAGCAAGGCGCAGCTCGTCGCGCTCATCAAGGACATCGAGGCGAAGCCCGACGATATCGACTGCGCCGCCAATGCGCGGCGGCTGCTTTCTCGTATGCTGGGGAAAGAGATCGAGAAACCCACCATGGCCGCAGGTGATGTGAAGCTCCTCGGCAAAGTAAGCCGACGACGATCTGCCAACGCCGGTTAATGGCCGGCGATCAGACTTCCGTCAAAGGCCCTCCGAAACGGGTCATTTGCGCTAGTACGCGCAAAAGGCCCTTCGCCTCAATCCCGATACCGTAGTGCGTCAACGATGACCTTGAACGCTGGAAGGTTCTGCCGGCGGCTCGGATAATAGAGGAAATAGCCGTCGAAGAAAGGCGACCAGCCGTCGAGAACCTGCACCAGCGCGCCCGATGCGATATGCCGTTCCACGATGTTTTCCGGCACGTAGGCAACACCGTAGCCATTCACCGCCGCGTCGATCATCGCGTAAGAGTTGTTGAAGGTCAGTTGCCCGTTCACCCGGACGCGGAGCGCCTGCCCGTCCTTTTCGAACTCCCATGCGTAGAGACCACCGGCGGTCTCGTGGCGCATATTGATGCAGACGTGCCGGACCAGATCCTGCGGATGCTTCGGCACGCCATGCGCATCGAAATAGGCGGGCGAAGCGACGGCAACCAAGCGCCAGTCCGGACCGATCCGCACCGCGATCATGTCCTTTTCAACGCTCTCACCTAACCGGACGCCGGCGTCGAAACCTTCCTCGACGATATTTCGGAAAGTGCTGTCCAGAAGCAGTTCGATGCTGATGTCGGGATAGATGCTCAGGACAGGCTTGAGCTTCGGCCAGACCACGCTTTCCAACGCGTGGTCCGATAGTGTCAGCCTGATCGAACCCGAGGGCTTCTCGCGGAACGCCATCAACGCGGCGATTTCGTCTTCGATCTCGGCGAGGCGCGGGGTGATCCTCTGGAGTAGCCGTTCGCCTGCGGTGGTCGTCGCGACATTGCGCGTGGTGCGAGTCAGAAGGCGGATGCCCATCCGCGCTTCGAGCTGCTTGATCGTGTGGCTGAGCGTCGATTGTGCCACGCCAAGCTTCGCGGCCGCCTTGGTGAAGCTGCGCTCCTCAGCGACGACCTGAAACCAAGTCAGTTGGTTGAGATCGGTTCTGGCCATGAAGTTCCTTCGCCCGTCATTCGCCCAGAGATTAATCGTTCCGGTCGATTAGTTCATGCCGATTTCTATGGGTAATCGTTTTATCGCAAAACCACTAGGTTTGCACCGCAGCAATACGCAGGAGCAAACGGATGGTGGTCGCCGCCACATCAGATTCAGAAAGCAAGCCCGCCGCAGCCTGGGGCGCGGTTCTTTCCATGGCGCTCTGCGTCGCGATGCTGATCGCCTCCGAATTCATGCCCGTCAGCCTGTTAACGCCGATGGCGGAAGGGCTGCACGCGACCGAGGGACAAACCGGGCAGGCAATCTCGATCAGCGGTCTCTTTGCGGTCGCGGCCAGCATGCTCATCACGACCGCCGCCGGAACGCTGAACCGGAAATGGGTTCTGGTCGCGATGACGGCGCTCATGCTGGTGTCGCTGGTTCTGGTTGCGGCCGCGCCGAATTTCGCGGTGCTGATGATGGGTCGCGCCCTGCTCGGCATCTGCATCGGCGGCTTCTGGGCGCTGGCGACCGCCGTCATCATGCGATTGGTTCCTGAAAGCGACGTGCCGCGAGCGCTGGCGCTGATGTATGGCGGGCAGGCCATCGCGGCCGCCTTCGCCGCGCCGATCGGCAGCTACCTCGGCGGCATGTTTGGCTGGCGCGCGGTGTTCTGGGCACTGACCCCCGTCGTTGCCCTCAACCTTGTTTGGCACCTGGTCGCACTGCCGTCGCTGCCCGCGCGCCAGCGTCAGGACTTTCGGACCATGTTCGGCCTGCTGAAGCGTCCTTATTTCCTGCGCGGTCTGATCGCATCGATGCTGTCGTGGGGCTCAGCCTTCACCATGTTCACCTATCTGCGCCCGTTTCTGGAACAGGTGACGGGTGTTGATGTGACGGTGCTCTCGATCCTGCTGCTCGTGCTGGGTTGCGCCGGCTTCCTCGGTACTTGGGCATCCGGCCGCTTTCTAAGCGGCAATGTCGCCCCTCTGCTGAAGCTGCCTGCGCTGCTGATGGGCGGCTGCACGCTCGGCGTCCTGCTCCTCGGCGGCTCGGTGATCGCTGCGAGCCTGTTTCTCGCGCTCTGGGGTGCGATGAATACCGCGATGTCTGTGATCTGGATGACATGGATGTCGCAGAACGCGGACGACGCGCCGGAGGCCGCGGGAAGCCTGATGGTGGCTGCGATCCAGACGTCGATCCTGCTCGGCGCGGTCGTGGGCGGCTTCCTGCTCGATGGCATTTCGATCCAGGCAACCTTTATCGGCAGCGTGGTTCTGGCTGCGCTCGCCATCGCACTGATCGGAAACGGGCAGCGCTTGCTGAAACCGGAACGACCAGAAGGAGTGACGAGATAGCGATGAACACCTCCAACACGAGCATTCGGAACGCGCCGGCACCACGCATGGATCGCCGCACGTTGATGAAACTGACCGGCGCTGGCGTGGCGACGTTGGCCACCGCGTCGCTTTTCAAGACTTCCAACGCAGAGGCACAGACCATGTCAAACGAATGGGACAAGACCTTTCCAAGAAGCGAGAAGGTCGATCATCAGAAGGTCACTTTCAAGAATCGGTACGGCATCACCCTGACGGGCGATCTGTATTTGCCGAAGAACCGTGCGATAAGCGGCTGGCGGCGCTTGCCGTCGGGGGGCCGTTTGGCGCTGTCAAGGAACAGTCGTCGGGTTTGTACGCGCAAACGATGGCGGAGCGCGGATTCGTGACGCTGGCGTTCGATCCGTCCTTCACCGGGGAAAGCGGTGGCGAGCCTCGCAATGTTGCTTCGCCGGACATCAATACCGAGGATTTCAGCGCCGCTGTCGACCATCTCGGCCTGCATTCGTCCGTCGATCGTGAGCGGATCGGCATCATCGGGATTTGCGGCTGGGGCGGCATGGCATTGAATGCTGTCGCCGTGGACAAACGCGTCAAGGCTGTCGTGGCGAGCACCATGTATGACATGACCCGCGTCATGTCGAAGGGCTACAATGACAGCGTGACGCTCGAACAGCGCACGCAGACGCTGGAGCAACTGAGCCGGCAGCGTTGGGAAGACGCCGCGAACGGAACCCCGGCTTACCAGCCGCCCTACAACGAATTGAAGGGCGGTGAGGCGCAGTTCCTGGTCGATTACCACGACTATTACAGGACGCCGCGCGGCTACCATGCGCGCGCGGTCAACTCGGGCAACGCCTGGACGATTACGACGCCGCTGTCGTTCATGAACATGCCGCTCCTGACCTACATCAAGGAGATCGCCCCACGGCCGGTTCTGCTGATCCACGGCGAAAAGGCCCACTCGCGGTACTTCAGCGAAACCGCCTACGCGGCAGCGGCAGAGCCGAAGGAACTGATGATCATTCCGGGCGCCAATCACGTCGATCTATACGATCGCGTGGATCTCATTCCCTTCGACAAGTTGACGGCCTTCTTCAATCAGCATCTGGCCGCCTGACGGAGTTGCAGCGTCGGGGGAAGCGGTGGCGATCTGAGAGCCGCCGCTCCCCTTGCGATAGAAGGACAATCGAATGACATGCCGGCAGGCGAGTATTTCACGACGCACATTGCTGACGGGCGCGGCCGCCAGCCTCGCTGTTCATTCCGTTGCTCGCGCGCAGACCGATGCGTCTTCGAATGGAAAGAAAACTGCGATGCGCCTCAGATTTGTCTTTGCGGATCAGGACTTCACGGCGACGCTGGAGGACAATCCCTCCGCGCGCGATCTGCTTTCCATGCTGCCGCTCGATTTGAAGATCACCGACTACTCGACCAACGAGAAGGTCGCCTATCTGCCGCGTAAGCTGACCGAAGACGGTAGCGGTTCGTTCGGCAACGAGTCGGTTGGCGATCTTTGCTACTATGCGCCTTGGGGCAATCTGGCGCTGTTTCATGGCTCCTATCGCTGGTCGCGCGGCCTGATCAGGCTCGGCCGTCTGGACAAGGGAGCGAAGCCGTTGCTGGTGCGCGGGGAGTATCCGCTGCGCGTTGAAATCCTCAATCCCTAGCGACGATATCTCAGTGCCTCGACCAGTAAGGCAAAAGCCGGCGTCGGCTGGCGTCGGCTCGGATAATAGAGATGATAGCCGGAAAACGGCTCGCACCAGTCCGCGAGCACGCGGACAAGTCGTCCGTCTGCGAGGTAAGGCGCGACCTGAGCTTCTGTCAGATAGACCAGCCCACGTCCTTCCAGCGCGGCCTTCAGCATGAGGCTGGAGGTGTTGAACACCAGTTGGCCATCGACGCGGACATTGAGCGCGCGTCCCTTCTTTTCGAACTCCCAGGCATAGAGGCCGCCATGGATCGGCAGGCGCAGATTGATACAGTTGTGGCGGGTGAGGTCTTGCGGCGTCTTTGGCTGGGCGTGTGACGCGAAATAGGACGGCGCACCCGCGACGGCCATGCGCATCTCAGGCCCGATCGGGACCGCGATCATGTCCTTTGCAATGGTCTCGCCCGGCCGCACGCCGGCATCGAAGCGCTCGCTCACGATGTCGGTCAAGCCATAGTCGATGACGATCTCTGCCTTGATGTCGGGATATGCGTTGACGAGCTTGGCGACGGCCGGCCAGAGGATCGCTTCCGCCGCATGTTCCGACGCCGTCAGGCGGATCGTGCCGGATGGTTTCTCCCGCAGGTCGCTCAGCGCATCGAGTTCTCTTCGAATTTCTTCGATCCGTGGGCCGATAGACTCAAGGAGCCGCTCGCCCGCTTCGGTTGGCGCGACGCGCCGCGTCGTGCGGGTGAGCAGGCGCAGACCGAGGCGCGCTTCGAGCACACGGACCGTCTGGCTGAGTGCCGACTGCGAAACGCCCAGACGCTTGGCCGCACGCGTAAAATTCCGTTCCTGCGCCACAACGAGGAAAGCGGCCAGATCGTTCAGGCTGTCGCCGGACATTCAGAAGATTTCCTTATTGGTACATGCGCAATCTAGCACCTAATCGCGCATTGCGCGGCGCTTTATCTTGGCTCGAGCAGCGAACGCAAGGGAGATTGAGATGAAGGAAATTCTTGCAGCGGCCGCCGTCAGCGCGGCCGGCGTCGTTTCGGCGCAGGCCGAGACCATCGAAATCCGCGCGAACGGCAGCACGCCCGCAGTGATTGGAACAGCAGATAACTTCACGGGACACGCGGTCATCAGTGCGCTTTATCCGCCGAACGAAATCACGCGCGCGAGCACCGGGCTTGTGAACTTCGCTCCAGGTGCGCGCACGGTCTGGCACACGCACCCCGCAGGTCAGTTGCTGATCGTCACAGCGGGTCAGGGCTGGGTGCAGGAAGACGACAAGGACAAGCGCACCATCAATCCCGGCGATGTCGTCTGGATTCCCGCCGGCGTGAAGCATTGGCATGGCGCGACCGCAACGAGCCCGATGGCGCATATCGCGCTGAGCTACATGAAGGACGGCAAGAATGTCGACTGGCTCCAACCCGTCTCCGACGAGCAATACCGCTAACGGGACAGCGGAATGAAAGGCTTCATCATGAAAACTTCAACCGTTCTGGCCCTCGCCCTGTCGATGGGCGCCGTTGACGCTGCCGCGCAAACGGGATCGCAGACCGGCAGTCTGTCCCGCGACGACGTGCGCGCCGTTTCACCCGCGCTTGAGCGCTACGCCACGGACAAACTCGCCAACGGTCTTTGGAAGCGGCCGGGCTTGTCGCCGCGCGATCGCAGCATCGTCACTGTCGCCGCGGTGATTACGCGCAATCAGGGTATCCTGCTTCCCGAGCAGTTGAACCTCGCCCTCGACAACGGCGTGAAACCGGCTGAGATCTCCGAGATCATCACGCATCTCGCTTTCTACGCCGGCTGGGGCAACGCGCTTGCCGCGACGGCGATCACGAAAGACGTGTTCGAGGCGCGCGGCGTCGGTGCGGATCAGCTTCCCAAAGCCGCCGTGGACTTCCTGCCGCTTGATGAAAAGGCGGAAGCCGATCGCGCCGCCCGTGTCGAACAAGGCACGGGACCGGCTTCGCCGGGTCTGGTGCGCGATACGGCCGACGTGCTGTTCCGCGACCTGTGGCTGCGGCCTGATCTCGCGCCGCGCGATCGCAGCCTGGTGACGGTCAGCGCGCTGGTCTCAGCCGGTCAGGTCGAGCAGATTCCCTACCACCTCAATCGAGCGATGGATAACGGGCTGACGCGCACGGAGGCTTCTGAGGTCATCAGTCATCTCGCCTACTACGCCGGATGGCCGAACGCCTTCTCGGCGGCTCCCGTCGCGCGATCGGTGTTCGAGAAGCGCTCGGCCAACTGATCGCATTCAGCCACGTGGCTCCCTTGTCCTCATCATCGCCATCGACACAATCGGTCGCCGTGACGTTGCTGCCGATCATGGTCGGCGTGCTGGCCGGCTTCGACATCATCGGTGCGGCCCTGCCGGTCTTGCCGCTGCATGTGAATCACGATCTCGGTTTCGGGACGTTCGTGGTCGGCCTCGTCGCAGGTGCGCAATTCGCCGCGTCCGTGTTGACGCGCATATGGTCCGGCTCCTATTCAGACGCCCATGGCGGCAAACGCAGCGTCGTGCTCGGCCTTCTCGCCGCCGCAGCGGCCGGATTGCTGTATCTGCTGTCACTGGCGTTCGTGAGGTCGCCGGCTCTTTCGGTCGCGATCCTCCTGATAGGCCGCGCGGTGCTCGGCGGCGCCGAAAGCTTCATCATCACCGGCGGCGTGAGCTGGGGATTGGCCATGGTCGATTCCGGTGATGCCGGGAAGGTCATCGCCTGGGTCGGCACGGCCATGTTCGCGGCGCTGGCCTTCAGCGGGCCACTCGGAACACTCGTTTTTACGATGCGCGGCTTAGCGGCGATCGGCGTGATGACGGTCCTGCTGCCTTTGCTCGTCCTGCTGTTGCTTCTGCGAGCGCCGAGCCCACCTCTTCTGCCGGAGCAGACAGCATCGACCTTTCGCAATGTCATCGGTGCGGTCTGGTTGCCCGGACTTGGTGCGGCCCTCAGCAGCATCGGCTATTGCGCCATCCTGGCTTTCAGCTCGCTCCTTTATGCAGATCACGGCTGGCGGCCGGTCTGGCTAGCGTTCACCGCTTTCGGTGCGGCGCTCATCGCGGCGCGCCTGATATTCGGTCACTTGCCGGACAAATTCGGTGGCGGAAGAATCGCGCTGCTGTTCGTGCTGGTGCAATCGGCCGGATTGATCCTCATGGGATTTGCGCGAGGCAACATGACGGCGTCCACGGGCGCCGCACTCGTCGGGCTCGGCTATTCGTTGGTCTATCCCGGTCTCGGCGTTGAGGCTGTCCGTGGCGTCTCGCTCGAAAGCCGCGGACTGGCGATGGGGATCTATACGGTGTTCCTCGATGTCGCGATGGCTCTAGGAAGTCCGGCGCTGGGATGGATCGCGGGTAAAGAAGGTTTGAGCGTCGTTTTCCTCGCCAGCGCGGTCGTCACTTTCTGCACGACGGCCATCGCTTTGCATCTAGCCTACAGCACGCAGCGAGTTTCATAGGCGCCACTACAACAACGCGAACAATGCTTGTACCTGCGATGGATATCTCAGACAGATCGCGCTCGGCGGTGCTCTTCGGCGAGCATCTCCAGCGCTTCGACCGATCGACCTGAAGCGATTTGAACTTTCTCACCGCCAAACGCCGTCGTTTCTACGCTTTTTCGCGCAAGGACCGTCTCCCGCTCTTTGCGCGGGCGTAGTTTCGGCGGTTATCGGCGGCAATAGAGGGCAATCGGCGGAATTTGGCGCACCGTCTCAGGCGATAATGCGAACTATGTCTACTCTATAGCCCTCTAGGGTTCGTACTCAATAAGGATTCCCCTGAGCGGGGCTATGTGATTCAAGT
>JBIQHO010000067.1:0-13444 GCA_044508545.1 Bradyrhizobiaceae bacterium
TGCCGCCCACGGGCCAACCTGAAAGGTTGAACTCGTTCTCGACGTCGACGTTGTTCAAAAGTCTTTGCAACAAATCCTTTCCCGAGTCCTTGAAATCCATATCGCTGGAGCCGTAGCTCGCCTGCCCGCCGATATAGAAGCCCTCCCACACCGTACCGGAACCGCCGGGAAGCGATCCGCGCAGAACCGGAAGGTCGGGCATGTCGGCGGCATGTGCGCACTGAGCCGTCCCAAAGATGACTGCCGCCAGTAGAAGTCTACGCATTGCAACGCTCCATCGACACAAGCTTGGTTGTCGCAATCATCGCCTGTTAACCTTAACCAATCGTTGTCGCGCTGCATTTTCGGCACGATCTTTTCTTGGACGGCCGATTGCGCCCGCGCTGATCGCGTGCTCCGCGAACGCAAAACGGCGCGGGAAAGACCCGCGCCGTTAAGAGGTGTTAAGATGAAAGTCTCGCTCAGCCTTTGGTGACCAGCGGCGGCGCATAGACCGGCGGGCTGCTGAGATCCCAGCGTACGCCGAGTTTCACGTCGTGCGAGGTGATGTCATGGAACTGCATCGGAACGCCGCGGGTAAATCCGGTGTAATCGGACACCGCGCCGGTCGTTCCCGAACCGAGGTTGACGTAGCTGTAGGCCAGTTCAAGCGTGAGGCCGGGATTGACATGGTAAGCCAGACCGGCGTGCGCGGCCCACGCAAAATTCCACTTCGATGCTGATGGCGCGCTCGCATAGCTCGGGAACGTGCCGAAACCAGCTCCGTTGTTGTTGACCGAACCTGTATCGGTGTAATTCGCGATGGTCACGTGCGCCATGCCGACGCCGGCACCGACGAACGGCGTGACGCACCACCAGGTGCCGAGATCGACATAGCCGTTGGCCATCACCAGCCATTCCGACTTGGTGGCGTTGTAGTTGTTGATGCCGTTACCGACGACGCCGCCGCCAGCCGGGTAGGTCAGCAGGTCAGTGCCCTTGAAATTCGAATTGCCGCGATACTGGCCGGTGATATCGCCACGGAACCAGTTATTGAACTGATAACCTATGCCAACGCCAAAGATGCCGGCGCTATCAAACGCAGTACTCTGATCGAGTGACACGAGCGCCGCGTTGCGGCCGTCCGCCATCGCGATGTTCTTCACGTGCTGATTGCTAAATCCGATATCGCCGCGCAGATACCAGCCGCCGAAGTCCGCAGCCGGTGGCGGGACGTACGGCGGGGGCGCGAGAGGAAGATCGGCGGCGAAGGCGGCCGATGACAACAGTGATGCCGCTCCGGCGGCAAGGAGAAATCTAACTCTACGCATCAGCTTCGTCCCTTTGTCCGGTGAGGCGGCAAAGGCCCCACTCCCGAAATCGGACGGACGATGACACCAAATGTTTAAGCGTCGCTTAACCCTAATTTTTAAGGTTGACATTTGGTGAGGTTTCGTTGGCAACGCCAGGCGCAGCGACGCAAATCGCCGCGCCACCGCCACACCTGCTAACGGTTCGTTGACGAAAGGCCAGCGACGACGCTTACGCGTGCGGGATTTTCGGCATCTTCGGCAGGAACATCGCGAGCAGGCCGATCGCCGGCAGGAACGAGCAGACGTGATAGACGAATTCGATCCCCTTCGCGTCCGCGACCTCGCCGAGGACCGCGGCACCAATTCCGGCGGCGCCGAACGCGAAACCGAAGAACATTCCCGAGATCATGCCGAGTCGATGCGGCATCAGTTCCTGCGCGAACACGATGACCGCCGGCATCGCGGACGAGATGATGAGGCCGATGATCACGGTCAGCGCCACGGTGCCGGGAAGATTTGCAAACGGCAGCAGCAGCGTGAACGGCAGCACTCCGAGAATCGAGAACCAGATCACGTAGCGCCGTCCGAAGCGATCGCCGAGCGGGCCGCCAAAATACACTCCGACAGCCACCGCAGCGAGAAACACGAACAGCAGCAGTTGTGAGGTCTGCGTCGAAACCTGAAACCTCTCGATGAGGTAGAAGGTGTAGTAGCTGGTGAGACTCGACATGTAGATGAATTTCGAGAACACCAGCACGATCAGGATCGCCAGCGCGACCGCGGTTCGTGCCGGCGTCGGCGCCTCCGGCGAGCGCGCCTGCATGACGCTGCGACGCGGCGCAATCCGCGGCTTGTACCAGCGGCCGATCTGAAACAGCAGCACGATCGCGACGAAGGCGATCGATGAAAACCACGCGATGCTCGGCTGCCCGAACGGCACGATGATCAACGCCGCCAGCACCGGTCCCATCGCAGCGCCGAAATTTCCGCCGACCTGAAAAACCGATTGCGCGAATCCATAGCGGCCGCCCGACGCCATTCGCGCGATGCGCGCGGACTCCGGATGAAACACCGCCGATCCCAGACCGATAAGACCGGCGGAGACCAGGATCATTCCGTAGACATGCGCCACGCTGAGCAACAGCAATCCGACGAAGGTGGAACCCATGCCGATGGCGAGCGAGAACGGCTGGGCCTTCCTGTCGGTGACATAGCCGACAACGGGCTGCAGCAGCGATGCCGTCACCTGAAACGCCAGCGTGATCATTCCGATCTGGGCGAAGTCGAGCGCGTAGTTTTCCTTCAGGATCGGATAGACCGAAGGAATCAGCGATTGCATGGTGTCGTTGAGAAAATGCGAGAAGCTGATACCGCCGAGCACGAGATAGGCGGGACCGGCCGCTGCCTTCGCGGCGATCCCTTTGACCGGAGCGACCGGTCTTGTCTCGGAGACGAGCTTGTCCACGACGGATTCCGGAAATGTTACGACCTGCGCCTGTTACGACGCGAGCACCCGGCCGACCAGCAATATTAGCTTATAGCAGGAATGCGCCGGAAAATGTTAGCAAGGGCGGAGCCGCGATCACGATCGGCGATTTCACGCCGCCGCCTGACCGCCCAGCGCCGAAACGATAGTGTCCACGACTTCCTCCACCAGGGCGCGGTCGTCGCCCTCGCCCATTACGCGGATCACCGGCTCGGTTCCGGAGGAACGGACCAGCAGGCGGCCATGACCGTTGAGACGCTTCTCGCCCGCGGTGATCGCCGACTTGACCTCGGCCCGATCCAGCGGCTTGCCGCTGCGGTAGCGGAAGTTCTTCAGGATCTGCGGCAGCGGTTCGAACTTGCGGCAGACCTCGGAGACCGGGCGGCCAAGCTTCTGCACCATGGCCAGCACCTGAAGCGCGGACACAAAGCCGTCGCCGGTGGTCGCATAGTCCGACAGGATGATGTGACCCGATTGCTCGCCGCCGAGGTTGTAGCCATGTTTCAGCATCTGTTCGAGCACGTAGCGATCGCCCACCGGCGTCCGCACCAGCGCCAACTCCTGATCCTGCAGGAATCGCTCAAGACCGAGATTTGACATCACGGTGGCGACAATTCCGGGCCTGGCCAGCCGGCCGTCTTCCTTCCAGCTCTGCGCAATCACGGCGAGAAGCTGGTCGCCATCCACCACATGGCCGCGCTCGTCCACGATGATGACGCGGTCGGCGTCGCCATCGAGCGCGATGCCGATATCGCCGCGCATCTCGCGGACCTTGCGGCACAGCGCCTCCGGCGCGGTGGAGCCGCATTCCTTGTTGATATTGTAACCGTCGGGCTCGACGCCGATCGGAATGACATCCGCGCCCAGTTCCCACAGCGCTTCAGGCACAACCTTGTAGGCGGCGCCGTTGGCGCAATCGACCACTACCCGCAACCCGTCGAGGCTGAGTTCGCGGGGCAGCGTACGCTTGGCGAACTCGATATAGCGATCATGCACGCCGTCGATGCGGCGGGCGCGACCCAGGCTCGCGCTCTGCGCCAGCTTCCTGTCGAGATTTTCGTCAAGCAACTGTTCGATCTTCTTTTCGACCTCGTCGGACAGCTTGAAGCCCCGCGGTCCGAACATCTTGATCCCGTTGTCCTCGAACAGGTTGTGGGAAGCCGAAATCATGACGCCGAGATCAGCGCGCATCGACTTGGTCAGCATGGCCACCGCCGGCGTCGGCATCGGGCCCAGCAGCAGCACATCCATGCCTACCGAGGTGAAGCCGGCAACAAGCGCATATTCGATCATGTAGCCGGACAGCCGGGTATCTTTTCCGATCACGACGCGGTGGCGGTACTCGCCGCGCTGGAACACCAGCCCGGCCGCCTGCCCGACCTTCATCGCAAGTTCCGGCGTAATCAGGCCGTTGGCGCGACCGCGAATGCCGTCGGTTCCAAAATATTTGCGGCTCATCCTACCCCCACGACGCCTTCAAATCGCACGCCGCCCGAAGCTGGTCCGCCGAATCGTTGGGCCACAAGCATAGCGCGAAGCCGCTTATAACGCCCGGATAGCTAAAACGACTTCAAAAAATATAATGAATCGTTACCGACACAGGACTATAAAACGGCCGTTTCTCCGGCGACGGTACATTAACCTCCGTTCCGGAGCAAACTTCCGCACTTGCAGTTCGGTTTGAGTTCGGTTCCGCCCGCCTCTGCGATTTTAGTGGCCGCGAGCCGATCTGTCCTTTGTCCGCCGCTTGGCGGGTGTCCTTGCCGGGGCCGGCTGAGTTACGCTCACGGGGTCAGAGCCGGGAAACGACTCTCTCAGGCCACGATCGAGTTCCTCATCCAGTTCCTTCTTGGTTTTCGTCCTTTTCTTCTGGTCGTCCTTCACAGCGTGGCCGCTCGTCATGGCACTCTCCCGTAACGAAGGTATAACGACGCGCGGTGCGCTCCGTTCCTCCGCGACGTGGAATCGGGCCGGATTTTCGCGGGAGTCCGCGCTCAGCCCCAGCCCAGCGCCAGGGCGATGCGATACGTGACGAAGGCGGCGAGATAGGCCAGCGCCAGCATGTAGAAGAACGTGATCAGCATCCAGCGCCAGCCGCCGGTCTCGCGCTTGATGACGGCCAGCGTCGAGGCGCATTGCGGCGCGAAGACATACCAGGCCAGGAACGCCAGCGCGGTCGCAAGACTCCATTGCGAGGCAAGCATGTGACCGACCTGGTCCGCCGCCTCCTTGCCACCCTCGATCGCATAGACGGTGCCGAGCGAGGCCACCGCCACCTCGCGCGCGGCCATGCCGGGAATCAGCGCGACGCTGATCTGCCAGTTGAAGCCGATCGGCGCGAGCAGCGGTTCGATCCAGCGGCCGATCATCGCCGCAAGGCTGAAATCGATCGCGGGTTCGGTCGCGCCGGCCGGCGGACGCGGAAACGACGCCAGAAACCAGATCAGCACCATCATGGAAAAGATCGTGGTGCCGGCGCGTTTCAGAAACGCCGTCGCGCGCTGGTAGAGATTCATCAGCACGCTGCGCAATTGCGGCAGCTTGTAATCCGGCAGTTCCAGCATGAAGGGCGGAGTCGCGCTGTCACGCCAGAAAAAGCGGTTGGCCACGAACGACACCGCGAGCGCGCTGAAGATGCCCATCGCATAGAGCCCGAACATCACGAGCCCCTGCAATCCAAGAACGCCCAGCACCGGCCTGTTCGGTATGAAGGCGGCGATGATCAGCGTGTACACCGGGATGCGTGCCGAACAGGTCATCAGCGGCGCGACCATGATGGTGGTCAGGCGGTCGCGCTTGTTGTCGATCACCCGCGTCGCCATGATGCCGGGGATCGCGCAGGCAAAACTCGACAACAGCGGGATGAAGGCGCGACCGTGCAGTCCGGCGCCGCCCATGATGCGATCCATCAGGAACGCCGCGCGCGCCATGTAGCCGAGATCCTCGAGCAGAAGAATGAAAAGAAACAAAATGAGGATCTGCGGCAGGAACACGATGACGCTGCCGACGCCCGAGATCACGCCGTTCTGAACGAAGCTCTGCAGCAATCCCTCCGGCAGCACGGTCGCCGAAAACGCGCCGAGCGCATCGAACCCCTGGGTGATGAGTTCCATCGCCGGCTCGGCCCAGGCGAACACCGCCTGGAACATCACGAACAGCAGCAGCAGCAGCGCGACCATGCCCCACACCGGATGCAGCAGCACGGTGTCCACGCGCGTGGTCCACGTATCGGGTTTGGCGGGCTCGCTCACGGAAGCGCGGATCACGCGATCGGCTTCGCGCTGCGCCGCGCGCAGGTCGGACACGGCGGGCGTCGTCCAGTCGCTCGCGGCGATGGCGCCGGCCGGCTTGCCGACGATGTCGTCGATATGTCGCAGCAGATCGTCGATGCCGCCGCGCCGCACGGCGGTCGACGTCACCACCGGCACGCCGAGTTCGGCGGAGAGCTTGTCGAGATGGATGTCGACCCCGCGCCGCCGCGCGATGTCGATCATGTTCAACACCAGCAGCATCGGACGGTGCACGCGCTTCAGTTCGATTACGAGGCGCAACGCCACGCGAAGATTGGTGGCGTCGGCGACGCAGAGCAGGAAGTCAGGCGGGCTTTCGCTTGCAAGCTTGCCGAGAATGACGTCGCGGGTGATGTCCTCGTCCGGGCTGCGGCCCCGCAGTGAATAAGTCCCCGGCAGGTCGATCAGGTTGACCCGGTGACCGGATGCTGTTTTCAAAACCCCGGACTTCCGCTCCACCGTGACGCCGGCGTAGTTGGCCACCTTCTGGCGGCTGCCCGTGAGCGCGTTGAACAAGGCCGTCTTGCCGCTGTTCGGCGTTCCAACCAGGGCGATGCGCCAGTCATTCACGTCGATAACGCTCATGCTGTGGTTTTCGCCGTTCGTTCGAGGGCGCCGACCATGATCGCCATGGCTTCGCGCCGGCGCAGCGCGATCGTCGTGCCGTTGACGCGGATCGCGATCGGATCCCGGCCGATCGGTCCCTCATGCAGGATCTGCACCGACGCGCCCTCAACGATTCCGAGTTCGAGAAGACGCCGCTCGATCTCGACCGCCGACACCCCAAGGTGATCGCCATCGACCACGATCGCAGTGACCCGGCCGCTAAAGCCGCGTTGCGCAAGGCCCAGCGAAGTGGTCTCCGCGGCGTGAGGGAGGATGGCATCAAAATCGGACATAATGGTCGCTGCTTTGGGGTGTCGCTTCTATCAAGTGGATCAAGCTCCCGTGGGGGTCAAGACAAAGAGCATTGATTGGGCGCCGATTAGAATGGTTAAAAATGGAGGACGCTCACGTCGCGAATTGAGCCATCCGGAGATCGGCCTCGACCAGCGCGCGCAATTCCGGCGTCACCACGGGCCGCCGCCCGAACCACAGTTCAAATCCGCGCACCGCCTGATGCAGCAGCATTCCAAGACCGTCGGCGGTCTTAAGGCCCCGCGCCTTCGCCGCCGCGAGCAATGGCGTTTCCAGCGGAACATAGACCAGGTCGGCGACCACCGCATCAGATGGCAGCAGCGGCAGTTCGACGCTCAGCGCAGGCTGCCCCGCCATGCCGAGCGAGGTGGTATTCACGAGCAGCCCGGCGCGCGGCAGCACATCATCGAGTCCGTTCCAGGCCAGCGGCAGCACCGATCCGCCAAACTGATCCGCAAGCGCCTGCGCCCGTTCCACCGTGCGGTTGGCGAGATGGATGCGTTTGATGCCGCGCTCGATCAGGCCGAACACCACGGCACGCGACGATCCGCCGGCGCCGAGCACCAGCGCATCATCGGTGCGATCCCAGCCCGGCGCGGCGACATCCAGATTGCCGATGAACCCCTCGACGTCGGTATTGGTGGAGCGCAACGCCTCGCCTTCATAATAGAGCGTGTTGGCGGCGCCGACCGCCCTTGCGCGCGCGTCGGGTGCGGTCAGTTGCAGCGCCCGCTCCTTGTGCGGGATCGTGACGTTGGCGCCGACGAAGCCGTGCTTCGAGAGATTCATGACGAATTCGGCGAAGCCCTCGGGCGGAATCGCCTCGATGCTGTAGCCGCCTTCGATCCCATACAGGCGCAGCCAGTAATGATGGATCAGCGGCGAGCGCGAATGCGCCGCGGGCCATCCGATCAGGCAGGCGGCAGGGACTTTACTCTCGGCTGGCATGGCTCGTCCCGTCGCGGGGGGTGCGCGCGCCCGACGATCGGACGGCGCGACCGGATGAGATCATGCAAGGCGCGGCCGCTGTCAATGCCGCGGGCCGCAATCGCCCGTGGCAACGGATGCCGCCCGGCGCGGCTCAGGGCAGCGGTTGCGCTTCCCTCGCGGCGTCGGATAGCGCATGGCGGGACGCCTTGATGTCGGCGACGGCGCGCGCGATGCTCTCCCGGAATTTCGCGAGCGGCGGCCTGACCCCGTGAGTCAGGAGCGCCCGTCGTACCGCCGGCGACGCACCTGTGACGAAAAACGGAATGCCCTGCCGCCGCGCCTTGGCGGCGATCCGGCAGACGGCGTTCGCCGCGGTGGAGTCGAGGAATGGAACCGCGGCGAAATCCACGACGAACGCCTTTTGTCGTTCCATGATCGCATCGAGCACCGATCCGATCTCGGACGCCGCGCCGAAGAAGAATGCCCCGGTGATGCGGTATGTGACGACGTCCGGATCGGCCACCAGCGCGGCATCGTAGGGCTGACGATCGCCATCGGCGTCGTCGGCCTTGTCCTCGGCCACCAGCGGCACATTGGCCTCAACGCCGGTGGTCTGCGCCATGCGGTTGATGAACAGCACCGCGCCGAGCGCGAATCCGACCAGAATGCCCTCGGTAAGATCGCGGAAAATCGTCAGCAGGAAGGTGGCGAGCAGCACGACGGCGTCCCCCCGCGATGCGCGGATCAGGGTCGCGAATTCGTGCTTCTCGACCATGTCCCAGGCGACAACCGCAAGCACCGCGGCCAGCGCCGAAAGCGGAATGTAGCTCGCCAGCGGCGCCGCGATCAGCATGAACAGCAGCAGGAACGCCGCATGCAGCATCCCCGCGACGGGGCCGCGAGCGCCGGCGCGGATGTTGGTCGCGGTCCGCGCAATCAGTCCGGTGACGCAGATGCCGCCGAACAGCGCGGAAGCGATGTTGGCGACGCCCTGGGCCATCAGTTCGCAATTCGAGCGATGCCGCCGTCCGGTCATGCCGTCGGCCACCACCGCCGACAACAGCGACTCGATCGATCCCAGCAGCGCGAACGCCACGGCGTCGGGAAACACCGCCTGCATTTTGTCGAGAGAGAATGTCGGCCAGACCGGCCACGGCAATTCACGCGGAATTCCACCAAAGCGCGTGCCGATGGTCTCCACCGGCAGCGACAGCGCCCATGCGGCACCGGCGGCGACCACGATCGCGATCAACATGCCGGGCCACGTCGGCCGCAGCTTCTTCAGGCCGACGATGATGACGACGGCGATGACGCTGAGCGCGACCGCGGACATGCTGACGGTGTCGCCGGCCCGCGCCAGCGCCGCGAGCTTCGGAATAAGCCCGCCCGGCTCCGTCGCCGGCGTGATTCCGAGAATATCCTTGATCTGGCTGGCAAAGATGACGACGCCGATACCGGCGGTGAACCCCACCGTAACCGGATAGGGAATGAACTTGATGTAGGTGCCGAGCCGCATCAGGCCGGCGGCGATCAGCAACACGCCCGCCATCAACGTCGCGAGGATGACGCCGTCGATGCCGTGACGCTCGACCGTCAGAGCCACCAGCACGATGAATGCGCCGGCGGGACCGCCGACCTGAAACCGGCTGCCACCGAACAGCGAGATAAAGAATCCGCCTATGATGGCGGTGGTCAGGCCGCGATCCGGCGTGACACCGGAGGCGATGGCAATGGCCATCGACAGTGGCAGCGCGACGATCGCCACCGTAAGTCCAGCGACGACGTCGGCGCGGAAATCGGCGCCGCGATAACCCTCACGCAATACGGTGAGGAGTTTCGGCGTGAACAGTTCTGCGAAGCTCGGCTGGCGGATTAGGTGGGGTCGTCCCTCAGCAATGCTCATCCCGCACTCAGTCCTCGCATCGCGCGCGGGTCGCCGGTAGATGCGATTCGGTGACCGTATCAGCCGCCGGGACGGCGCGGAGGTCCCGGCTGTTTCAGGCGCACACCGCGCCCGCCATCGTCACTGCGCGCATGTTCTCCGATCAGCTCGACGCCGGCGCGATTGAACGCATCGACCACTTTCATCAGCGTATCGACGACGCCGCGCACCGGCCCCTCGCTCGCCTCCATCCGCTGGATGGTCGGCAAGGACACTCCCGCCAGCGCGGCGAGCGTTTTCTGGTCAATGCCCAGCAGCGCACGCGCCGCTCGCATCTGAAAGGATGTGATCAACGCTCGATATCCATATGTAAGCTATTATAAGTGATGTCTGACATAATTACAATCATGTAAAATACATCATTGTCATCGCCAAGACAAGGCAAGGCCAGCCAAGTCCCGGCGATCAGGCGCACAGGACTCCCGAGCGGTGACGCATATTTCGTACAAGCGGAGACCGTTTTGGCCGTTAGCGAAGCGGCGACCGAAGGCCGAACAGCCAAGCTTAGCGCGCTTTCAGGCGAAACGGCTACCGGTTCGCGTCAAGAAAAGGTGTCGAATCAAAAGCATAGAGTTCAGCTTCGGATTCCAACAGAAGCAAAAAGCACAGCGGCCGCATCCTTTACGATCAGAACACGCGCAAGCGATCGATCGGGAGCAAAGGCTCTAGGCGGCGACCCGACGCGCGGCAATGATCTGGTCCGCGGCCCGGCCGTTGACTTCAGCCATGCGATCGAACTGGCGGGTAAAACTCCCGGCTCCCGCCGTCGCCGACCGCAGTTCGACGATGAGATCGCCGATCTCGGCTTCCGGCATCATGGCTCGCACGCAGTCCCAGCCGGTCCAGCCCTCACGGGTATCGAAGCCGAGAATCTGGCCGCGTCGCGCCGACAGGATGGCGTTGATCTTCGCGGTCGCCTCGCTCGGACAAACGATCTCGACGACATGGATCGGCTCCAGCAGCACCGGCTGGCATTGAGGCAGGGCCTCCGTCACACCGATGCGCGCCGCCGTGCGGAAGGCCTGATCCGAGGAGTCGACGCTGTGATAGGAGCCGTCGATCAGCGTCACCTGCACGTCGATCACGGGAAAGCCGAGCGGGCCGCGCGAGAGTCCGTCCACCACGCCTTCCTCCACCGCGCCGATATAGTTGCGCGGCACCGCGCCGCCGACGATCTTGTCGATGAAGACGAAGCCTGAACCGCGCGGCAGCGGGGTGATTTCCAGAACCACGTCGCCGAACTGGCCGTGCCCGCCAGACTGTTTCTTGTGGCGTCCGCGCTGGGTCATGGGTTTGCGGATGGTCTCCTGATAGCCGATCGCGGGCGGGTGCGATTTCACGTTGACGCCGAAACGATCGTGCAGTCGCTCCAGCGCGACGCGCAGATGCATCTCGCCCTGCCCCCACAGCACGGTATCGTGGGTCTGCGCATTGTGAACGACGGCAAGCGAAGGGTCTTCCTCGTTGAGCTTGGCGAGAGCCTGTCCAAGCTTGACATCGTCCTTGCGGTCTCCGGCCGCGAGCGCCATCGCCAGCACCGGCGCGGCCGCCGCGACGCTGACCAGCGAAGGCGGCGCGACCCTGGCGGTCGTCAGCGTGTCGCCGGTCTTCACGGCGTCGAGTTTGCCGAACGCGATCATCTCGCCGGCTTCAGCCGATGCCCGCCTGGTTTCCTGCGCGCCGGTCGCGGCGAGAACGCCGGAGATTTTTCCGCCCTCGCCGGACGATGCCAGCAGCGCGGCGCCATCGTCGAAACGGCCCGTCAGCACCCGCGCCAGCGACAGCTTGCCGCCGTGCTGAAGGTGCACGGTCTTGAACACATAGGCCAGCGCCTCCTTGCTGTCGGCCACGCCCAGGCGCTTCGCGGTTGCGCCGATGCCGGGAGCCTCGTGCCGCAGCGCCTTCATCAGACGCAACACGCCATTCTCCCGCGCGGCCGAACCGAGCAGCACCGGGCAGATCTGGCCTTCGCGCAATTCGCGCGCGAGATCGTCGAACACCGCGTCGCGGGGCGGCGGGATGTCCTCGAGCAACTGCTCCATCAGCGCGTCGTCGTGATCGGCGAGTTTCTCCAGCATGGAGAACCGCGCTTCCTTTTCGCGGTCGAGATCGCCACCGTCCAGTTTGACAATTTCGGAGGCCATGTGCTCGCGATAGACGAAGGCACGCTCCAGCGCGAGATCGACGAAGCCAGCGATCAGGTCGCCGTTCCAGATCGGAATCTGGCGCAACACCAGTGGCGTCCGTGACGCCGGCTGCAACGTCGCCAGCGTTTCGCGAATGCGCTTGTTCGCCTTGTCGATTTTGTTGAGAAACAGAAATCGGGGAATGTTCAAATCTTCCAGTTCGCGCAGGATGATCTGCAACTGCGGAAGCTTGCGTTCATCCGCCTCGCACACCACGACCGCGGCATCGACCGCGGGAATCGCGGCGCGCATGTCGTGCGCAAATTCAATCGAGCCCGGACAGTCGATAAAGGAATAGGTTTCACCCATGAAGCGGGTGGCGGCCGAGGTCAGCCCGACGCCCATCTTGTGCTGGCGTGCTTCGACGCTGGCGTCGCCGACGCTGGTACCCTGATCGACGCTGCCTGCTTTGGGGATTGCGCCCGTTCGGGCAAGGATGGCTTCGAGAAGTGTGGTCTTACCGCTCTGGAAAGGGCCCACCAGTGCAATACACCGGGAGCCCTGTGCCTGGGTGCCCTGGGGGGTACCTTGTGGACCTCTGAGGTCTGGTCCCATCGCCGCCTCCTGATCGGGAAGTCGGCCCATGATTGGGTCGGCACAATGATGCTCCTCCCGCGCTCAGGTTTTGGCAAGCGGGAAAACATCGTGCGGCAAAGTGAGGCGCACCGATAGCGGCTTCAAATGTTGCCGCGGAGCCGACCCGGACTCACCAAAAGTTGTCAACGCCCCGGATGCAATTCCAGCGCGGCGAGACCGGCCGCGACATTGAGACCGACCTGCCCCTGTATGCTGAGCGGTTGCAACGCGATCGAATTGGCGGAGCCGCCGACCAGGACGTTGCCACCAAGTCCAATGCCGACCGAAGCACTGCCTTGCGCGCCCGCGTAGTCGCCGGCGAGATCGCCGGGCCCGAGCCGCGCCACCGGCGCGTAGACGGCCCAGGCCAGCGCCGATTCCTCGGTGATGCCGAGATCGACGCCGACTTTGCGGATCGTCGCGACGTAGCGATCTTCGGGCATGCCATTCATGTGAAATACACAGCCGAGATGGGTCACGGAGCCGACGATAAACCCGACGCTGGCTCCGCCGCGGCATTCGAGGACGCCAACCTTGACGCGCTCAGCGGGCTGCTGCGCAAGAGCACCCGCGAGCGACACGGCTAACGCCGCCGCGACGCCGATCAGAACTGGAATACCGCGCATGAAACACTCCGATAAATGTGATGCGTCCCCTGTGCCGCACATATAGCGGAGGTAATTTTATTGCATACCCACCTGCCTCTCGCCAGACGCGAACTTGCGACCATGAACACCAAAAAAGAGGCCCGCTTATCGCGGGCCTCGTCGTCGCGATCCGATCGGCGGGGGGTGGCGGGCGGCCTGTGGCGGTTTCGGCCCTAG
>JBIQHO010000498.1:0-1872 GCA_044508545.1 Bradyrhizobiaceae bacterium
GAAGGTGATGAGGAGCCCGGCATCACGAATCGAGACGCCGAGGCCGGACGACAGTTCGCCCAGCATTCCACTCGGCGCGATGATCGAGGTGCCGATGACGAAATTGCCGAGCAGGAGGGCGGTGGGCGCAAAAGATGACTTCACGCGCCAGCCTTACCAGCGTCTTGATGCACCTGCATGTTGTTTTTTTGACGGCAGCGCCGCTTGACTTTCCGCGCGACACGCCGGCGCACGCTCCCGGACAACGACGCCGGCGGGCGCTTTGAACCGTTGCAAGTCGCCGCACGGCTGCTATATCGCTGTTTTCCGCTTACCCGCGTTCGTTCGCGGGAGTGAGCCAGAGGAGAATCAGAATGTCCGCGACGCCCCCTTCCGGATTCCAGTTCGGTCTTGCCAACCTCAAGCCCGCCGAATCCCTGAACCTCACCCTCACCTTTCCCGACGGCGCCCGGCGCGACTTTCCCAAAGGAACCAGCGGCCTCGACATCGCCAGGGGCATCTCGCCGTCGCTCGCCAAGCGCACCGTGGCGATGGCGCTCGACGGCGTTGTGAGCGACCTCACCGACCCCATCGAGCAAAGCGCGCGGATCGAGTTCATCAGCCGCGACGATCCCCGCGCGCTCGAACTGATCCGGCACGACTGCGCGCATGTGCTGGCGGAAGCCGTGCAGACGCTGTGGCCCGGCACCCAGGTCACCATCGGCCCGGTGATCGAGAACGGATTCTATTACGACTTCTTCCGCAACGAGCCGTTCACGCTCGACGACTTCGCCGCGATCGAGAAGAAGATGCGCGAGATCATCGCGCGCGACCGGCCCTTCACCAAGGAAGTCTGGGACCGCGAGAAAACCAAGCAGGTGTTCCGCGACAAGGGCGAAGCGTTCAAGGTCGAACTGGTCGATGCCATTCCCGGCGACGAGCCGATCAAGATTTACTTTCAGGGCGACTGGTTCGATCTGTGCCGCGGCCCGCACATGACGTCCACCGGCAAGATCGGCAACGCCTTCAAGCTGATGAAGGTGGCGGGCGCGTACTGGCGCGGCGACAGCAACAACCCGATGCTGACCCGCATCTACGGCACCGCCTTCGCCAAACAGGAAGACCTCGACGCCTATCTGAAGCAGATCGAGGAAGCCGAGAAGCGCGACCATCGCAAGCTCGGCCGCGAACTCGACCTGTTTCACTTTCAGGAGGAAGGCCCCGGCGTCGTGTTCTGGCACGCCAAGGGCTGGACCCTGTTCCAGACGCT
Organism: Bradyrhizobiaceae bacterium; assembly: GCA_044508545.1. GTDB lineage: Bacteria > Pseudomonadota > Alphaproteobacteria > Rhizobiales > Xanthobacteraceae > Nitrobacter. The sequence goes on from JBIQHO010000498.1 coordinate 1,250, forward strand.
GGTCGCCTACATGCGCCGCCGCCTCGCCGGCGATTACGACGAGGTCAACGCGCCGCAGATTCTCGACAAGGTGCTGTGGGAAACCTCGGGCCACTGGAACTGGTATCGCGAGAATATGTTCGCCGCGCAGTCGGCCGGCGATGAGGCGGAGGACAAGCGCTGGTTCGTGCTCAAGCCGATGAATTGCCCCGGCCACGTCCAGATCTTCAAGCACGGCCTGAAAAGCTACCGCGACCTGCCGTTGCGGCTGGCCGAGTTCGGCGTCGTGCATCGCTACGAGCCGTCCGGCGCGATGCACGGGCTGATGCGCGTGCGCGGCTTCACCCAGGACGACGCCCATGTCTTCTGCACCGAGGAGCAGCTCGCGGACGAGTGTCTCAAGATCAACGACCTGATCCTTTCGACCTATTCGGATTTCGGCTTCGGCGACATCGTGGTCAAGCTCTCGACGCGGCCGGAGAAGCGCGTCGGCAGCGACGAAAGCTGGGATCACGCCGAGCGGGTGATGGCGACCGTGCTGCGCGAGATCGAGAGCAAGTCCGGCGGCCGCATCAAGACCGCGATCAACCCCGGCGAAGGCGCGTTCTACGGCCCGAAGTTCGAATACGTGCTGCGCGACGCCA
>JBIQHO010000068.1:0-13433 GCA_044508545.1 Bradyrhizobiaceae bacterium
CAGCAGGCAACATCAACCTGCGCGACCCGGTGCTCTATCGCATCCTGCACGCCTCCCATCCACGCACGGGAACGGCGTGGAACATCTATCCGAGCTACGATTTCGCTCACGGGCAATCGGACTCGATCGAGCACATCACGCATTCGATCTGTACGCTTGAGTTCGAGGATCACCGTCCGCTCTATGACTGGTTTCTTGATAACCTGCCGGTGCCGTCGCGGCCGCATCAGTACGAATTCGCCCGGCTCAACGTCACGCATACGCTTCTGTCCAAGCGCGTGCTGACGGAACTGGTTCGCGGCGGTCACGTCTCCGGCTGGGATGACCCGCGCATGCCGACGCTTGCGGGCCTGCAACGGCGCGGCGTGCCGGCCGAGGCGCTGCGCGAGTTCATCAAGCGGATCGGCGTCGCCAAGGCCAACAGCACCGTCGACATCGGGATGTTCGAGTTCGCGGTCCGCGAGACGCTGAACAGGAGCGCGCCGCGCCGCATGGCCGTCTTGCGTCCGCTCAAGGTCGTGATCGAGAACTATCCGGAAGGCGAAAGCGAGGAGCTTGAGGCGGTCAATCATCCGGATGATCCATCGCAGGGAACGCGGCGGATCAAGTTCGGGCGCGAGCTTTATATCGAGCGGGATGATTTCATGGAGAATCCGCCGAAGAAGTTCTTCCGCCTGTCGCCCGGCAACGAGGTGCGGTTGCGCTATGCCTATTTCATCACCTGCCGCGAGGTTATCAAGAATGCGGCGGGCGAGGTCGTCGAACTCCGCTGCACCTACGATCCCGCGACCAAAGGCGGCAACGCGCCCGACGGCCGCAAGGTGAAGGCCACCATGCATTGGGTGAGCGCGGCCGATGCGGTGCCGGCCGAGATCAGGCTCTACGGTCATTTATTTGCGACCGCGCAGCCGGACGCCGCGAACTTCGCATCCGAACTCAATCCGCAATCGCTGGAGACGCTGTCCGGCTGCATGGTCGAGCCGGCGCTCGCCGGCGACAATGCCGAGAGCGCGGTGCAATTCGAGCGGCAGGGCTATTTCTGTCGCGATCCGGATTCATCGCCCGGCCGTCTCGTGTTCAACCGGACGGTCGGCCTGCGCGACACCTGGGCCAAGGTCGCAGCGGCCGGCTCCTGATTTCGCCGGTATTCCGTATCCGTTCCACTGTTCCTCGCGCGCGCTCTTCCGCTAGCATCGTCCAGCGGTGGCGAGGGGTGACCGGATGCCGGAGCGGGGTGGGGCTCGGGAACGGACAGGCGGATACGCGGGAACGTGGCCGCCCCGGAAGGCTGTCGCCGCCAGTCCTTCGCAGGTCTCTTCGGGCACCTTGCCGGCGCTTGCGGCCCGGCTGCGAGACTGGGTGCGCGCCGAAGCCGGACCGGGGCGGCTGTTGCCCTGGGTGCCGGTGGCGTTCGGCTCCGGCATCGCAATCTATTTTGCGGCCGATCATGAACCGATAGCCTGGGTCGTCATCCCGACTGCCGGCTTTCTCTGTCTCGCCGCGCTGTTGCTGCGTCGGCATCGGCTGTTTCCCGTTGCCGTCATGATCGCGGCAATGGCTGCGGGTTTTGCCGTCGCTACGATGAACACGGCGCGGGTGGCGCATGTCGTCCTGAAGCGGTCGATGTATTCGCCCATGCTCAAGGGTTTCGTCGAAACCCGCGAGGTGCGCGAGCGCACCGACAGGTTTGTTCTGCGTGTCGTGCGGATGGACGATTACCGGCGGCACGTCAAACTGGATCGCGTGCGGCTGTCAGTCAGGAAGGGCACCGCGCCGGCCGTCGGCAGCTTCGTGGAACTGAAAGCGCGATTGCAGCCGCCGCTCACGCCCGTGCGGCCCGGAAGTTACGATTTCGCGCGCGACATGTATTTCCAGGGCATCGGCGCCTCCGGCTTCGTCATGGGCGTGATCAAAATCGTGGATCCCCCGCACGGCGGCGGAATCGCCCTCCGTTACGCCGCGCTGATGCAGCAGCTTCGCGACGCCATCGACGCCCGCATCCACGTTGTCCTCGACGGCGATTCGCGGGCAATCGCCACCGCGCTGCTGACCGGACGGCGCGACGCCATCACCACGCCCGTCAACGATGCCATGTTCATTTCGGGGCTCGGCCACGTTCTCTCGATTTCCGGCTATCACATGGCCGTGGTCGCCGGCGTGGTGTTCTTCGCGGTGCGCGCGCTGCTGGCGCTGGTCCCGACGCTGACGGCGACTTTTCCGATCAAAAAATGGTCGGCGGCGGCGGCGCTCGCAGCCGCGGCGTTTTATCTGCTGCTGTCGGGCGCCGAGGTCGCGACCCAGCGCTCGTTTTTCATGACGGCGGTGGTGCTGATCGCAGTCATGGTCGATCGGCGCGCCATTACGTTTCGCACGCTGGCGGTTGCGGCAATGATCGTGCTCGCGATTGCGCCGCAGGCGCTGGTGCATCCAAGCTTTCAGATGTCGTTTGCGGCAACGCTCGGGCTGGTGGCACTGGTCCAGATCGGGATGCCGAAACTGTTCGCAACGCCCGATCACTCGCCGACGGCGCGGGCAGCGCTATGGGGCGGCCGGGAAATCGTCACCCTGGCGCTGGCCTCTCTGGTCGCCGGGCTTGCGACCACGCCGTATGCCGCCTTCCACTTCCATCGCGTGACGCCTTATGGCGTGGTCGCGAACCTGCTGGCGATGCCGGTGGTCTCCGCGCTGGTGATGCCGGCGGGGCTTCTCGGCCTCGCGGCCATGCCGTTTGGTTTTGACGGCGTGTTCTGGCGGTTGATGGATTTCGGCATCGAATGGATGATCGCCGTGGCCCAATGGGTCGCGGCGCTTCCCGGCGCCATCGGCCGCATGGCGGCGTTCGGTACGGGGCCGCTGATCGCGGCGACCGCGGGCATCATTCTGCTCGGACTGCTCAGGACGCCGCTGCGCTGGAGCGGCGCGGTCATCATCGGACTGGCAATCGCATGGTCGCTTGCCGTGGCACAGCCGGATATCCTGGTCTCCGCCGACGGTCGCAATGTCGCCGTTCGGGGCGGGAACGGCCGGCTGCATCTGATCAGCGGGCGCAAGGACGTTTTCACGGTCAGGGAATGGCTGGCCGCCGACGCCGACAGGCGCGGACCTGCCGATCCTTCGCTGGCGGAGGGGGTTTCCTGCGACGAGGCAGGCTGCGTGGTCCAGGCAAGCGGCGGCGGAATTGTCGCGCTGGCGCGGCGGCCGGATGCGATGGAGGACGACTGCCTGCGGGCGAAGGTGATGGTGACGGCATGGCAGGCTCCGGAGGGTTGTCTCGCGCAGGTCATCGATCAGGAGCGGCTGCGCCGGGAAGGCGCTTTGGCGCTGCGGCGTGCCCCGGGCAGCACAAAACACTTTGTCGTCGATGCAGTCAGGCCCGATCATGTCGACCGGCCATGGTCGCCAGCCGCCGCCGATGAAACGCCGGCGTCCGTCGGCGATCGACAGGAGCCCGGGCGACCCATCGATGCCACGCCCGCGGCCGACGATCTCCAGCCCGACGATTGATCAGGATGCGATCAATACTTGCGGTAGATGCCGATCAGCTTGCCCTGGATCTGTACGCGGTTGGGCGGCAGGATACGGACCTCGTAAGCCGTGTTCGCGGGCTCAAGCGCAATCGAGGCTCCGCGGCGGCGGAAGCGCTTCAGCGTCGCTTCCTCTTCGTCGATCAACGCAACGACGATGTCGCCGGTTTCCGCCGTTTCGTTGCGCCGGATCAGCGCCAGGTCGCCATCGAGGATTCCGGCCTCGACCATCGAGTCGCCGCGCACCTCAAGCGCATAGTGCTCGCCGTTGCCGAGCATGTCCGGCGGAACGCTGACGGTATGGCTGCAGGTCTGCAATGCCTCGATCGGCGTGCCGGCCGCGATGCGTCCCATCACCGGAATGGCGACCGGGCGCTCCGCGGCATCATCGACGCTGCCACTGCCGCTGGGCCGGCGGACCTTGCCGAGATTGCCTTCGATGACGCTCGGCGTGAAACCGCGCCGGCCGCCGCCGCTGCCGGCAAGCTCCGGCAGCTTGATGACCTCGATGGCGCGCGCGCGATTGGGCAGACGGCGGATGAAGCCGCGCTCCTCGAGCGCCGTAATCAGGCGATGGATGCCCGACTTGGAGCGCAGATCGAGTGCGTCCTTCATTTCATCGAACGAGGGCGGAACGCCGGATTCCTTCAGCCGTTCGTTGATGAATCGCAGGAGTTCGTACTGTTTGCGCGTGAGCATGCCGACTTCAGTCCCCGGTTGATGGTGCCCGCCATCCGATTGCAACAACGATGGGTCGCAACGTCATGACTTCTTGAAACAAATCATGAACGAACACTATATGTTCGATATGTGTTCCGCAAGTGTTTAATTTAGCGTCAACGCGTGAGGTTTTACGACAGCGCGAGTTTGATGATGTCGCACGGCTCACCCTTCCGGGCGGCGGGTGCGAACGGCGCGCGGACCACGAGCGCTTCCGCCGCGGCGAGATTGCCCAGCAGCGAACTGTCCTGATGACCGACCGGCGTCGCGGTGGGCAGCCCCTCGGCCGAGTGCGCCAGGCGCGCGCGCAGGTAATCCTGCCGTGCCTGATTGGAGGCGAGGTCCTTGCCGAGCAGAGCGCGTTCAACGCGATGGCCGACGTCCGCGCGCCCGGACAGCGCGCGGATCAACGGCACCATGAACAGGAACGCGCAGATATAGGACGAGACGGGATTGCCGGGCAGGCCGATCACGCGCATCGGGCCGAGCCGCCCGTGCATCATCGGCTTGCCGGGCCGCAGCGCGATCCGCCAGAACGCGATCTCCACGCCTTCGGCGTCGAGCGCACGCTTGACGAAGTCATGGTCGCCGACCGACGCGCCGCCGGTGGTGACGAGAATGTCGGCGCCGCTGTCGCGGGCGCGGCGGATGGCGGTCCTCGTCGCGTCCATGGTGTCGGCGACGACGCCGAGGTCGAGCGCCTCGGCGCCTTCGCTGCGGGCGAGCGCGCGAAGCGCGTAGCCGTTGGACAGGATGATCTGTCCGGGGCCGGGCGTCGATCCCGGCAGGACCAGTTCGTCGCCGGTGGCGAGCACGGCGACTTTCGGACGGCGATGCACCGGCAGGTCCGGGTAGTTCATGCCGGCGGCGAGGGAGAGATGGCGGTCGGTGAGATGGCTATGGGCGCGCAGCAGCAGGTCGCCCTCGCGAAAATCGACGCCGGCGGCGCGGATGTTCTTTCCGGCGGCGGTGGCTTCCTTGACGATGACATGCTCGCCGTCGCGTTCGGTGTCTTCCTGGATCACGACGGTATCGGCGCTGTCCGGCACCACGCCGCCGGTGAAAATCCTCAAAGCCTCGCCGGCCTGCAGTGCCCGCGCGAGAGGCCGTCCCGCGGCGATCTCGCCGATCACATGCAGCCGCGCCGGAATCGTCGCGATGTCGGCGGCGCGCACCGCATAGCCGTCCATCGCCGACATTGCGACCGGCGGCTGGGTGCGGCGCGAGGGAAGGTCGCGCGTCAGCACCCGGCGATGGGCGTCGTCAAGGCCGACCATTTCTTCCGGCAGCGCTTCGACTCCGGCAAGAACAGCCGCTAAGGCGTCGGCAACCGCCATCAAGGGCATGACCATTTTCTCCCAGGGTCCCACCGGTCGATTTCCGGGATCGGCGGGAGGCTGTGCGAACGTTATAATCAAAGGACTGCTGGCAAACATGGATTGCCAGAGGGTTTTTTAGATTTGGCGTCGGCCTTGCGAGGCTGCCGCCGGTCGGCTGGATCGTCGAAGGAACGAGCGCGCTTCGCGGGCGTAGGACCTCATCTACAGAACTTGCGATCCGCAGACAACGTCCGCCGAAACACCGCGGGACCGGTTCGGACATACGCCATGGCTCCAGCGGCGTCGGGTGGACGCCACCCAAGGCCGTCGTTGTTCAATCGTCTGATGAAGTCCCGAACCCAAATCCCACCGGGATCATCGGGTTGTTGGCATCTTCTGATTCCGGATCGAAACGCACATGGAGGCAAAAACGCACAGGGAGGGTAGACAAACCTTAATGAGGTAACGACGGAACCGTCCGAGGCCGCGCCGGTTGTCCAAAAATCGGGAGAGGTATGATTCTCGATGACAATTGTCGGGCAGTACAGAGCGAAGGAGGCGTCCATGACGTGGAAATGGCGGCGCGAATCAATCCTCGACGTCTACAATCTCGTGCTGGCTCTGGGCCTGTTTGCGACGCCCTGGTTTCTCGCGCGGGCCACGGCGACGACAGACCTCGATATCTGGGCCAGCGCGGTGGCGATCGGCGTGATCTCGATGATGGCGCTGCTGGCGTTCTCCTGGTGGAAGGAATGGACCAATCTCGCGCTCGGCCTCTGGCTGATCGTCTCGCCCTGGGTTCTGGGCTTCGCCCATACCCGCGCCATGCACGTCAGCATCGGCATCGGCGTCGTGGTGGCGTTCCTGGCGGCGCTGGAAATCTGGCTGATCTACGACAAGGAGGACGAGGCTCGCCGCCTTGCGCAGGCCGAGCATGACCGGTTGCTATTTCACTGACGGAGCCTCCGTCACGAGGTAGTGGCCGGATTTGCCGCCCTTCTTCTCGACGAGGTGAATGCCCTCGATGCGCACCCCGCGTTCGACGGCTTTGATCATGTCGTAGATCGTCAGGCAGGCCACGGAGACCGCGGTCAAGGCTTCCATCTCCACGCCGGTGGGGCCGGAGACCTTGACGCTGGCCTGCACCCGGCAGCCCGGAATCTTTTTGTCGGTCTCAATGTCGAGCGTGACCTTCGCCAGCGCCAGCGGATGGCACAGTGGAATCAGGTCCGAGGTTCGCTTGGCCGCCATGATGCCGGCGATGCGGGCGGTGCCGAGCACGTCGCCTTTCTTGGCGTTGCCGCCTTCGATCAGCGCCAGCGTGGCTTTCGTCATGACCACCACGCCTTCGGCGACGGCGACGCGTTCGGTGGCGGGCTTGGCCGAGACGTCGACCATCCGCGCTTCGCCTTTGGCGTCGATGTGGGTGAGGGCGGGTTCGTCTTTCTTGCTGGCCATCTGCGTCCTTTACCCTTCCTTTAAGGAACTCGCGCGCTCCCGCGCCAGCAGCGTGCGGGTCGCGGCGGTGACGTCGGTCTGCCGCATCAGGCTTTCGCCGACGAGGAAGGTGGAGATGCCGACCCGATCGAGCCGTGCGAGGTCGCCCGGCGCGAAGATGCCGCTTTCGCCGACCAGCAGGCGGTCTTTCGGAACGAGCGGCGCCAGCGCTTCGCTGGTCGCGAGCGTCGTCTCGAACGTGCGCAGGTTGCGGTTGTTGATGCCGATCATCGGCGAATCGAGTTTCAGCGCGCGATCGAGTTCGGCGCGGTCGTGAACCTCGAGCAGCACGTCCATGCCGAGATCGAACGCCGCCGCCTCAATGTCCTTCGCCGTCGCATCGTCGAGCGCGGCCATGATGATCAGGATACAGTCGGCTCCATGCGCGCGGGCCTCGGCCACCTGATAGGTGTCGAACATGAAGTCCTTGCGCAGCACCGGTAGCGCGCTCGCGGCGCGGGCGGCGGTCATGAAATCGAGCCGGCCTTGAAAGGAAGGCGTATCGGTCAGGACGGAAAGACAGGCCGCGCCGCCGGCCTCGTAGGCGCGCGCCAGCGCCGGCGGGTCGAAGTCGGCGCGGATCAGACCCTTCGAGGGCGAGGCCTTCTTGATCTCGGCGATCAGCGCATAGTCGCCGCGGGCGTGTTTTGCGCGAATGGCCTGCACGAAGCCACGCGGCGGCGACGCTGTTTTGGTGGCGGCCATGACCTCGGAAAGCGGGCGCGCGCGCCTGGCGGCAGCGATTTCCTCGCGCTTGTAGGCTTCGATTTTGGTCAGGATGTCGGCCACGCCACTCCTCAGCCGTTGGATACCGCAATCAACTGCTTCAGTTTGTTCATCGCCGCGCCGCTGTCGAGGGATTTCGCGCCGAGCTTGACGCCGTCCTTCAGGTCCTTCGCCTTGCCTGCGACGATCAGGGCCGCGGCCGCGTTGAGCAGCGCGACATCGCGAAAAGCGCCAGGCTTGCCTTCAAGCACGCCGCGCAAGGATGCTGCGTTCGCCTCGGCGTCGCCGCCCTTCAGCGCATCGCCCCCTGCGCGCGGCAAACCGGCGTCATCCGGCGTCACCTCGAAGGTGCGGATGTTGCCGTTTTCCAGCGCGGCCACGAATGTCGGGCCGGTGAGGGTGATCTCGTCGAGCCCGTCGGAGCCGTGAACCACCCACACCGAATCCGAGCCGAGGTTCTTGAGCACCTGCGCCAGCGGCTCCACCCATTTCCGCGAGAACACGCCGACCATCTGCCGCCTGACGCCAGCCGGATTGGACAGCGGGCCGAGCAGATTGAAGATGGTGCGGGTCGCGAGTTCGACGCGGGTCGGGCCGACGTTCTTCATCGCCGGATGATGCGCCGGCGCGAACATGAAGCCGATGCCGGCTTGGTTGACGCAGCGGCCGACCTGTTCGGGCGTGAGATCGATCCTGATGCCGAGCGCGGCGAGGCAATCGGCGGCCCCTGATTTCGAGGACAGCGCGCGGTTGCCGTGCTTGGCGACGGGAACGCCCGCGCCGGCGACGATGAACGAGGCGCAGGTCGAGACGTTCACCGAGCCCGAGCCGTCGCCGCCGGTGCCGACGACATCGACGGCATCGGCAGGAGCCGTGACCCGCAGCATCTTGGCGCGCATCGCCGAGACCGCGCCGGTGATCTCGTCGACGGTTTCGCCGCGCACGCGCAGCGCCATCAGAAGCCCGCCCATCTGCGAGGGCGTGGCCTCGCCCGACATCATGCTGTCGAATGCCGACGCCGCTTCCTCGCGCGTCAGCGCCGCGCCGGTGGCGACTTTTCCGATCAGGGCCTTGAGATCGTCCATCGAATGCTTTCGGGAAATATGGGACGCCGTCGATCCCGTTAGTTCGTATTGGCGCCGGTAATCTGTGCCACCGCCGCCTGATTGATCGTGGTGCCGATCTCGGCTTCGAGCCTGACGATGTACTGGCCGATGTCCTCATCGGCCAGGGCGCGCTGCAGGCCGTCCTTGAGTTTCTTCGTCTCATCGGAGGCAAGATCGAGCGGTGGCACCTTCACGTCGGTGACGCGGAAAACGACCCAGTCGCCGGGCCCCGCGCCCGGCGCCTGTCCGGCTCCGTCCCTGGCCGTTCGGAATACGGCGGCGATCACGGCGCCGGGCAGGCCGGCCGCGGTGCCGTCGCGCTTGATGCGGCTCGCGCTCTCAACCTTGAGACCGAGGCGGGCCGCCTCATCGGCAAGCTTGCCGCCCTGATCGAGCGTGCGGGCCATGTCCGTCGCCTTGGTCATCAGCCGGCTGCCGATCTGTTCGTCGCGCCATCCGGCTTCGACCTTGTCCTTGACCTCGTCGAGAGTGCGCTCGCGCGAAGGCGTGACGCCGAGCACGTCGAACCAGACGAAGCCGTTATTGCCGACCTGCAGCGCCTCGTTGTCGACGCCGACATCGCTGGCGAACGCCTGCGCGATCAGGTCGACGCCCGGCGGCAGTCCTGCGACCGGCTTGCCGTCCGGCGCGCGTCCGGAACGGTCGACGGCATCGATGGTGACCGCGGTGAGTCCGAGCTTCTTGGCCGCCTCGACAACGCTCGCGCCGCCGCCGCGCTCGTCCTCCATCTTGTTGTGAAGGTCGTTGACCTCGGCGCGGGCGCGATCGACCGCGATATCGTGTTTCAGTTTCGCGGCGACGCTGTCGTAGGTCGGCTGGTTGCCGGGTTCGATCTTGCCCACCTTGACGAGCGCGACGCCGAATTTGCCCTGGATCGGCTGGCTGACCTCGTCTGTCTTGAGCGAGAAGGCGGCCTCGGCGGTGGCCGGGTCGATGATCTCCGACCGGGTGACCGTGCCGAGATCGACGTCGGAGGCGGCGAGACCGCGCTCCTTGGCGATGTCGTCGAAGGACGCGCCGGCCTGGATCTTGTTTCGCGCCGCCTGCGCCTCGGTTACGTTCGGGAACACCATCTGCCAGAGCTGCCGCTTTTCGGGCGTGGACAGCTTGTCCTTCTGCTCCTCATAGGCCTTTTTGGCGTCCTCGTCGGACACCGTTATCGATTTCGCGATCGAGTCCGGCGTCATCACGACAAAAGCGATCTTGCGGAATTCAGGCGCGCGGAACTGCACCTTGTGGGCGTCGAAATAGCTCGCAAGCTGCTCCGGCGTTGGCGGATCGATGTTTCCGGCCTGCGCCGCGCCGAGCTTGACGTAGTCGACGGTACGCTGCTCGTTCTGAAAACGGTTCAGCATGTCGAGAAGCGTCTTCGACGGCTCGACGCCGGCCGCCACCGTGCCGGCGATCTCGCGGCGCAGCTCCGTCTGCCGCTGCTCGGTGACGTAGCGTTGTTCGGTGTATCCCATCTGGCGGATCAGGCCGGCGAAGCGGGCCGGGTCGAATGCATTGTTGGCGCCCTTGAAGTTGGGATCGCTCATGATCCGGCGCTTGATCTCCTCATCAGACGCGTTGAGCCCCTTGCGCCGCGCGTCCTCGTCAAGCGCGGCTTCCGCGATCACCTGCTGCAGCACCTGACGATCGAGACCGAGAGCCCTCACCTGGTCGGGGGACAGCGAGCGCCCGAACTGGCGCCCGATCTGCTGCAGCCGGTCGTTATAAATCTCGCGGAACTGCTCGGTCGAAATCTGGGTGCCGCCGATCGTGGCCACGGTCGACTGGCCGAAACCGTGAAAGATGTCCGCGATGCCCCAGATGCCGAAAGCCACGATCAGCAGGCCCATCACGATGGTCATGAGGGTCTTGCCGAGCCAGTTTGATGAGGCGTTGCGTATTCCTCGAAGCATTGAGTCCGTCTTTTGCAGGAGGGAAGCGGCTCGCACCTCGCCGGAAGAAGCCGCGCGAGGGCGTCACCAAATTGATAACGCATCATAAAGTGGCAATCCAGCACTCGCAACCTCGGCGGGACGAACCGTCGCGCGTTACGGCGGATAGCGGAGACTGGTCCCGGTGGATAACCTCTGCTAGCAAGACCTTTCGAACCGTCGACGCGGGGGACCGTGCGTGCCGAGGGGGCGAACCGTCGAAATCACCCATGAGAGATCCATGACCGGGCTGCGACCGCTGATTGCTGGAAACTGGAAGATGAACGGCCTCAAGGCTTCGGCCGGCGAACTCGGCCAGATGATCGCAGGCGCGGACGGGCCCGCGCAAAAGGCCGACCTGCTGATCTGTCCGCCGGCGACGCTGGTGCTGGCCTTTGCCGGCGCGGTGCAGGGATCGCCGCTGCGGATCGGCGGACAGGATTGCCACCCCAAGCCCTCCGGAGCCCACACGGGCGATATTTCGGCCGAGATGCTGGCCGATGCGGGCGCCACCGCCGTCATCGTCGGCCACTCCGAGCGCCGCGCCGACCATGGCGAGGCCGATGCGCTGGTGCGGCAAAAAGCGGAGGCCGCGTGGCGGGCGGCGTTGATCGCCATCGTCTGCGTCGGTGAAACCCAGGACCAGCGCGATGCCGGCCAGACGCTCGAGGTTGTCGGACGGCAGCTTGCCGGCTCGCTGCCGGACGGCGCGACCGCCGCCAATCTTGTCGTGGCCTACGAGCCGGTCTGGGCCATCGGCACCGGCCGCACGCCCACGCCGCAGGATGTGCAGGAGGTGCATGGATTTATCCGTGACCAGCTCAACCAGCGCTTCAGCGGAGAGGGGGCCAGGATCCGTATTCTCTATGGCGGCTCGGTGAAGCCATCGAATGCCGTGGAGTTATTGGCCGTTCCGAACGTGAACGGGGCGCTGATCGGCGGCGCCAGCCTCAAGGCCGCCGATTTCCTTGGGATTGCCCAAGCCGTTGCCTGACCGGTCCAACTTGCGGCGACGGGCAGGATTGCGGGGGTGGCAATCCCGCCGGCGATCGTGTAGACAGCGGCCAACTTCAACCCCCACAGGCGTGCCCGACCGGCCTACCCGGCAGGATCGCCTGTGACGGACGGTGTTCGATGCAGACCGTAGTAATCGTTCTCCACCTGATGATCGTTTCGGCGCTGACAGTCGTCGTGCTGCTGCAGAAGTCCGAAGGCGGTGGCCTCGGCATGGGCGGCGGCGCGGGCTTCATGTCGAGCCGTGGCACCGCGAACCTGTTGACGCGCACCACCGCTTTCCTCGCGGCCGGCTTCTTCGTGACGAGCCTGTTCCTGTCCTGGCTTGCGGGCTACGAGCACAAGCCGGGTTCGATTTTGGATACGGCGCCTGCGTCGCAGTCACAGCCGGCAGGAGGCGCGACACCGGTTGCCCCGCCTGCGAGCGGCGGCCTTCTCGATTCGCTGAAACAATCCGAGCAACCGGCCGCGCCGGCGCCCGCGGGTCCGCAGGCGCCTCGCTCGCAATAAAGCAGGCGCCATGCAGGAGCGGGTTGCCGTCCTGCGTCAGCAGCCTCACCTAAGAAACTGCAATCGTTAGAATTTCGAAAGTCACCCACAGCCCATCCGCATTCTGGCTGACGGCTGCGATTGGTTTTGGCGAATCGACACGGGAGCCTTAAAGGTTGAGTCCCATGGCGCGCTATATTTTCATTACCGGCGGCGTGGTTTCCTCGCTCGGAAAGGGTCTGGCATCGGCGGCGCTTGGCGCGCTGTTGCAGGCGCGCGGCTACAAGGTCCGCCTTCGCAAGCTCGACCCCTATCTCAACCTCGATCCCGGCACGATGTCGCCCTACCAGCACGGTGAGGTCTTCGTCACCGACGACGGCGCCGAGACCGATCTCGATCTCGGTCATTACGAGCGCTTCACCGGTCGTCCCGCGACCAAACAGGACAACATCACCACCGGGCGCATCTATCAGGACATCCTGACCAAGGAGCGCCGCGGCGATTATCTCGGCGCGACGATTCAGGTGATCCCCCACGTCACCAACGCCATCAAGGAGTTCATCCTCGACGGCAACGACGGCTACGACTTCGTGCTGTGCGAGATCGGCGGAACGGTGGGCGATATCGAGGGGCTGCCGTTCTTCGAGGCGATCCGCCAGCTCAAGAACGACCTGCCGCGCGGCGACGTCGTTTACATCCACCTCACGCTGCTTCCGTTCATCCCGAGCGCAGGCGAGTTGAAGACCAAGCCGACGCAGCATTCGGTGAAGGAGCTGCGTTCGATCGGCATCCAGCCGGATATCCTGCTGTGCCGCACCGACCGGGAAATCCCGAAGGAGGAGCGACGCAAGCTCGGGCTGTTCTGCAACGTCCGCGAAAGCGCCGTGATCGAGGCGCGCGACGCCGACAACATCTATGCGGTGCCGGAAGTCTATCACGCCGCGGGTCTCGACGACGAGGTCCTGGCGGCGTTCGGGATCGAGCCGCGGAAGCCGCCCGCGCTGCAAGGCTGGCACGAGATCAACGAACGTATCCGTAATCCAGAAGGTGCGGTGACGATCGCGATCGTCGGCAAGTACACCGGCATGAAGGATG
>JBIQHO010000499.1:0-1865 GCA_044508545.1 Bradyrhizobiaceae bacterium
CTGCTTGTTTCTGGATGCCCCTGATCCAGTGAGAACAAGCCGATACGCGCGCGCAAGAGGATTTTTCGTATCGTCGTACTGCGGCGTACAATCGGCGGTAAATAGGACGGTCGTAGAATCTGATATTCGATCCCTGTCCGAGCAAATGTCGTCGATGAAGGCCAGTTCTGGCCGAAAGACCACCCTGATTCGATCTGGATTACACTGGCCCGAACCGGCCGCGCTGCTCGCTTCCGCAAGGGAGCGCTCTCCCGCCAAGCTTTTTTGCTTCCTCACGCTTTGCCGGGCCGTGAACCTGGCTGTCAAGGCTGGCGCGGAACGCGCCACCGCGAAGCGGCTGCGGCCTTGACTGCCCGGTTCAGGTCCGGCCCCATGCAGGGAAGCAACAAAGGCATTCTCTGAACCGTCCGGTTCCGACCCTGACGCCCGGCGCGGTGGGATGATGGGAGACGGTAGTACGTCGGACGGTTCTACATTCCGATCCCGAGACTTCTTCCCCTGCCGAGGCCGTGGCTGAGGGCAAGGTCGCGGCCGACGCCCAACCCCGTGTCGAACGAGATGCCCAGGTCGCGCTTGCGGCCTTCGAGCAGGGATTCGAGTTGGGGATCGCGTTCGAGGCTTGCAACCATGTTGCCCATCTCCGCCCGCGCCGCCCTGTGACCGGAATAGTCGCCCGCCGCATATTGGCGCTCGCCGGTCTGCTTGAGTTCCCGGAACCGTTCCACGAAACGATCCGCGCGGCGCTCCGGGCTGGTGCGAATCTCGGTTTCGAGTTGCAGGGCGCGGATGGCGCGATTGACCTGCCCGATCCCGCCTCATGGGCAAGGCTCTCATCCTTGGCATAGGCCGCTTCCGCGTCCTGCCAGCCATAGGGGCGCACCGCATCGAACACCTTACGGGAATCGACCAGTTCCTCCCATTGTGCGGGGCTTGCCTTGCTCCCGGCATCCTCGGCGTTGAAGACCTGGCCAACGGCATGGGCATGACGGATGAGCGCCATTCTGCGGGCGTGGCGCAAGGCATCCTCCGAATCTATTCCGGCGTCCCGCGCCACCGCCTCGATCTCCTGCTTTATCTCCCTGCCGGTCGTCTCTCTTTCCGGCCCTTCTGCACCGTCACGAGGTTCGCGCACGCTGAAAATGATGTCGCCGATCCGGTCAACGGCATTGTCCGGGACGCGCTTCTGTTCAACGGCAGCATCACGGGCATGGGCGGTAATGCCGCGCCGCTCGGCATAATCCCGTGCGGGGTCGTAGTCGGTCGCCATGTCCTTGGCCCGGTCGCGCGACAGGGTGTTGATGAGCTTGTCCTGACCGGCGAAGTCGTCGCGGCCGTAATGCAGGTCCATACCGTCGCGGTGTCGCGACAGGGCGACATAGCTGCCGTGAGCGTCCATGCCGGGTGTCGCCAGCACATGCGTCCGGTCCACGGTCATGCCCTGCGCCTTGTGGATGGTCGCGGCATAGCCGTGGTCGATGCGGTCATAGTCTTTCAGATCGAACGATATGCCGCGCCCGTCATCGGTGCGAACCGACATGGATTGCGGGCTGACTTCCTCGATAGTGCCGAGCGTTCCATTCTTCACGCCGAGGCCGCGTTCGTTTTGGAGGAACATGACGCGATCACCAGCGGCAAAGTTTCTTTCTCCGCGTTCAACGGTGACGCGCACATCCTCGCCAAGATTGCCCGCTTCCCGCATCCGGTCGCGGGCGGCCTCGTTGAGTTCGCGCACCTCGGCATTGGTATGGGTGAGGATGATGCGGCTGCTGTTCGGTTCTGCCTGCCGGTTCCGGTCCCAGCGGTCGATCAGATCGTCGCGGGCCTGCTCGCGCGTCTGTGCCTCATGCACCATGTCGTGCGCGTCA
>JBIQHO010000069.1:0-13336 GCA_044508545.1 Bradyrhizobiaceae bacterium
CGTTCTTCCAGGTGCAGGTGTGGCGCTCCGGGTCCATGCGCAGCAGGCCGCGATCGAGCGCCTTGGCGTCATTCTCCTTGGGGACTGCGGCCGGATCTTTCGGGCAGGCGCGGCGCAACACCGCCTTGACGCGTTCTACCAGCAGCCGCTGCGAAAACGGCTTGCGGATGAAGTCGTCGGCACCCATCTTGAGACCGAACAGTTCGTCGATCTCTTCGTCCTTGGAGGTGAGGAAAATAACGGGCAAGTCGGATTTCTGACGCAGCCGGCGCAGCGTCTCCATTCCGTCCATGCGCGGCATCTTGATGTCGAGGATCGCAAGATCGGGCTGGCTGGTGCGGAAGCCGTCGAGCGCCGACGCGCCGTCGGTGTAGGTCATGATGCGATAGCCTTCGGCTTCAAGCGCGATCGAGACCGAGGTCAGAATATTGCGGTCGTCATCGACCAGGGCGATTGTGGGCATATGCCTGCTTTCCGAAGCGGATGGCGAGAGGCGAAGGATTCGGCCGTCTGCCGTTGGAGTGGCTTTGAGAACGCAGTCAACGAGCAATGCAAGCTGGGCTGAAGTGTGACCGAGTTCCCGGAAAACGCGCAGAGGGCGCCACTGTTCCGCACCTGTTCAATCCTTTATTTTTAGCCCGACAGGGTGGTTTTTTCAAATGAATTGAGGACTTACGCCATGCAGCCGACCGCTAATTTCACTGCCGCCAACCTCACCCGATCGCTGCTGCGCCGAAGCCGCCAGGGCGCGCTGGCAACCCTGATGGGCGGCAGCGGCGACCCTTATTGCTCGCTCGTCAATGTCGCAAGCTATTACGATGGTTCGCCAATTCTTCTCATTTCGCGCCTTGCGGTTCATACCAAAAATGTGATCGCCGATCCCCGGGTATCGCTGATGCTGGATGAGCGCGCCGAGGGCGATCCGCTGGAGGGTTCCCGGATCATGGTCGGCGGAACGGCCGAGGAGGCGGTCGGGGAACTCAGGACAACGCTGCGCCGACGCTATCTGAACGCTCACCCGTCGGCTGAATCCTTTGCCGATTTCAAGGATTTTTCGTTTTTCCGGATCCGGCCGACAGGCGTTCATCTGGTGGCGGGCTTCGGGCGCATCGTCGATCTCAAGCCGGAAAAGATTCTGACCAGCCTGGAGGGCGCGGAGGCTTTGATCGAATCCGAACAGGGTGCGATCGATCACATGAACGCCGATCATCGCGACGCGCTGAATCTTTATGCCACGCGATTGCTGGGAGCCGAGGCGGCCGACTGGCGCTGCACCGGCTGCGATCCCGATGGCCTGGACATGAGCGCCGACGGTCATGACGCGCTGCGGCTGGATTTTCCGCGACGGATCGTCACGCCGACCGAGCTTCGCGACGTCTTGAAGGATCTGGCGGAAAAGGCCCGGGCCGCAAAGCAGCCTTGATCGGGATTCAAGCCGTTCTGGAATAAACCGGGTCACCACGGATCGGCTTGGCGGTTCCGGCGTTTCATCAACCATCCGGCCGCTGAATGCGGCCGGAGAGGTTATATTGAGGTCGTTGCGGCCGATGTGCGATCGGCGATGATCGCGCCGGCGATGCGGGAGTTCGAGGAGGAATCCTCCGTGCATGAGACGGGCGAGCGTAACGGCGCCTTCGGCGCCGACAAGTTCGGCTTAAGAAATCTCAAGGCCGTGTACTGGAATCTCGGCGCGCCGCAACTCTACGAGCACGCGCTACGCAACGGGGAAGCGATGGTGAACGCCGACGGCGCGCTGTGCGCGGACACCGGCGTGTTCACCGGCCGAAGCCCGAAGGACAAGTTCACGGTCCGCGACGCGGTGACCGAGACAAAAATCTGGTGGGACGGAAACCAGTCGATCGCGCCGGAGCAATTCGCGGCGCTGCACGCTGATTTCATTGCGCATGCCGGGGGCATGACGCTGTTCGCGCAGGATCTCCATGCCGGCGCCGACCCCAATTTCGGCATCAGGACCCGCGTTTTCACCGAGCTGGCCTGGCATTCACTGTTCATCCGCACGCTGCTGCGCCGCCCGCAAACGTCGGAACTCGCGGACTTCGTGCCCGAACTGACCCTCATCGACCTGCCGAGCTTCCGTGCCGATCCCAAACGGCACGGCGTGCGCTCGGAAAACGTCGTGGCTCTCGATCTCACCCGCGGGATCATTCTGATCGGCGGCTCTCATTATGCGGGGGAGATGAAGAAGAGCATCTTCACCACGCTGAATTACCTGCTGCCGGACAAAGGCGTGCTGCCGATGCACTGCTCGGCCAATGTCGGCGCAGGCGGCGACAGCGCGATCTTCTTCGGCCTTTCGGGTACGGGAAAGACCACGCTGTCCGCCGATCCAAAGCGCACGCTGGTCGGCGACGACGAGCATGGCTGGAGTCGGGACGGCATCTTCAATTTCGAGGGCGGCTGCTATGCCAAATGCATCAGGCTGTCGCAGGAGGCCGAGCCGGAGATTTATGCGGCCTCGAAACGTTTCGGCGCGGTGCTGGAGAACGTCGCCCATGACGAGTCCACGCGCGTGCCCGATTTCGATGACGGCTCGAAGACCGAGAACACCCGTTCGGCCTATCCGCTCGAATTTATTCCGAACGCCTCGCCGACCGGTTGCGCCGGCCAGCCCAGGAACCTTGTCATGCTGGCCGCCGACGCCTTCGGCGTGCTGCCGCCGATCGCCAGGTTGACGCCGGCGCAGGCGATGTATCATTTCCTGTCCGGCTACACCGCGAAGGTCGCCGGCACCGAGCGCGGCCTCGGCGACGAGCCGCAGCCGGAATTCTCCACCTGCTTCGGCTCGCCGTTCCTGCCGCGCGATCCCGGCGTTTACGGCAATATGCTGCGCGAACTGATCGCGCGGCACAATGTCGATTGCTGGCTGGTCAACACTGGCTGGACCGGCGGCAAATACGGCACCGGCCGCCGCATGCCGATCAGGGTGACCCGTGCGCTGCTTGGCGCCGCGCTCGATGGTTCGCTGCGCAAGGTCCAGTTTCGCTCTGACCGATATTTCGGGTTCGCGGTGCCGACATCGGTGCCGGGCGTCGAGCCTCATATCCTCAACCCGGTCAAGACCTGGGCCGACAAGTCCGAGTTCGACAGGACTGCGCGCGCGCTGGTCAGCATGTTCCAGAAGAATTTCGTCAGGTTCGAAAACGACGTCGATGCCGAGGTCCGGGCCGCGGCGCCCGAGGCAAGGATGGCGGCGGAGTAGGCCAACACCGCAACGTGCGAGCGTTGCGTTCTACGTCAGTCCGGCCTCAGGGTATTGCTGGGGGTTGGGCGGTCGGTGATCTGTTGCCCGAACAGGCTGGCGATCAGTTCGACCGCGACCCGTGCGGTGCGTCCACGCTCGTCCAGAAACGGATTGAGTTCGACGATATCGACGGAGCGGACCAGCCCGGAATCGTGCAACAGCTCCATGACGAGATGCGCCTCGCGATAGGTTGCGCCGCCGGGAACGGTGGTGCCGACGCCGGGTGCCACCGTTGGATCAAGAACATCGAGATCGAAGCTGACGTGCAGCACCCCGTTGCGTGCTTTGACCCGATCGATGACGCGGCGGATCAGCACCGCCACGCCGAACTCGTCGATCTCGCGCATGTCGGCGATGGCGATGCGGCGGTCGTGCACGAGCTTCTTTTCGAGCGGGTCGATCGAATGGATGCCGAACAGGTCGAGATGAGCGGATGGGATCGACGCGCGCGGCTCGTCGCCGAGCAGGCCGTCGAGCCCGGGCTCGCCGCACAGGAAGGCGGCGGACATGCCGTGCATGTTCGCGGTCATCGTCGTCAGCGGCGTGTTGTAGTCGGCGTGGGCGTCGAGCCAGAGCACGAACAACTCGCGCCCCCGTTCATGCCAATAGCGCGCGACGCCGTTGACCGAACCCATCGACAGGCTGTGGTCGCCGCCCAGAAAGATCGGGATCGCGCCGGACTTCGCCACATCATAAGCGCGCGGGCTGAGCGCCCGGACCCATGCCTGGATGTCGCGGTAGTGGTTGGCGTTTGCGGGAACAGGGCCGATTGCCGGCGCAAGGTTATCGATTGAGACGTCGCCGTGATCGGTCACGTCGATGCCGAGGCCCTCCAGCACCGGCTTGATGCCCGCTGTGCGCAGCGCCGCCGGGCCCATCAGGGTGCCGCGCTGCGCCGCGCCCATGTCGATGGGAACGCCGAGCAGGGCAACCTGTCCGGCACGGCCGCCGGTCGTCTCCGTCATCGGACCAGCTTTCCGATCGCGGCCGTCAGCGGGCGCGCGGCCTTGTCGTAGTCCGACCACGCCTTGCTCTTTTTCAGAAGATCAGGCGCGGTGCGCAGCGTGAAGCGCTTGGGGTCGAGGCCGGCTTTCACCTGCGACCAGTTCAGCGGCATCGAGCCGGTCGCCCCGGCGCGCGCGCGCGGCGACAGCGGCGCGACCGCGGTCGACTTGGTGTCGTTGCGAAGATAATCGAGAAAGATTTTGCCCTCGCGCTGCTTCTTCGACATGTTGACGAGATAGCTTCCCGGTGCGTCGGCGGCCATTTGTTCGCAGACGGTCTGCGCGAACATTTTTGCCTGCTTCCAGTTCAACCTGTCCTTTGGCGTGATTGCAAGTGGCGTGACCACGTGCAGGCCCTTGCCGCCGGTGGTCTTGCAGAATGTTGCGAGTCCGAGCGCTTCCAGGCGCTCCTTCATCTCTTTAGCGGCGGCGATCACGTGGGCGAATGCCACTTCCGGCGCCGGGTCGAGATCGAACACCAGCCGCCCCGGCAGAGCGTATTGGTCGGGCGCGCAATTCCACGGATGCAGTTCGATGCCGCCGATCTGCGCTATTGCGACCAGCGCTTCGACGCGGTCGATCTGCAAATAAGGCTTGCGGTCGCCGGACACCTTCGCTTGCGTGACGAGATCCGACATTCCCGGCATGGCATGGCGTTGAAAGAATTGCTGGCCGTCGATGCCATCCGGAGCGCGCACGATCGAACACGGCCGCCCCTGAATGTGTGGCATCATCCAGTCGCCGACGGTCTCCATATATTCAGCAAGATCGCGCTTGGTCACCGCCCGACTGTCTCCGGCATCCGGCCACAGCGCCTTGTCCGGGTGCGAGATGACGACGTCCATGACCGTGGAGCGATCCCGCGCCGCGGTGGCGCGCGGCTGGCGCGACGTCGTGGTCTGCGTGCGCGCTGCGGCCGCCGCCCTTGCGTCGAGCTTGGGCACCGCGGTACGGACCGGCATCTCCGCCTTGACCTCGCGGGCCGGCTTGTCCGCGCGCAAGCCCTTGAAGGCCGCCTGGCGGACCATGCCGTCATTGGTCCAGCCGGCGAATTCGATCTCGGCGACCAGTTCAGGTTTCAACCAATGCACCTCGCGTCCGCCGGACGGGGCATTCCTGCCGGAGAACGGACTTTTCGAGGCGGCGGCGGCCTTCAGCGCCGGCATGATGCGCTTCACGGTGTCGCGGCCGTAGCCGGTGCCGACGATGCCGGTATAGACGAGGCGGTCGCCCTCGTAGACACCGGCCATCAGGGAGCGGAATTTCCCGTTCGTGGTTTTCCAGCCGCCGATCACGACCTCATGGCCGGGGCGGCTCTTGACCTTGAGCCAGCTTCCGCCGCGGCCGGCGCGATAGGGCGCGTCGATGCGCTTGGAGATGATGCCTTCGAAGCCGGACTTGCAAGCCGACGCGAGCATCTGTTCACCGTCTGCGTCGAAATGCTCGACGTAGCGGATCGGCGAGCGGCTTGATTGCGCCGAGCGCCCGAGCAATTTGCGAAGCCGTTCCTTGCGCGCGAGCAGCGGCAGCGGGCGCAGATCCTCGCCCTCGGCGAACAGCAGGTCGAATGCGAAGAACACGAGGTCATCCGTCTTGCCGTCGGACAGCGCGGCCTGCATCGCGGAAAAATCCGGATGGCCCTCGCTGTCGAGGGCGACGATCTCGCCGTCGATGATGGCGTCGGGCAGTCTCGCGGCGGCTTTTGCGATGGCCGAAAACCTGTCGGTCCAGTCGAGCCCCTTGCGGGTTTTGAGTGTCACCTCGCCGTTCTCGATCCGCATCTGGATGCGGTAGCCGTCGAACTTGATCTCGTGCACCCAGCCCTCGGCTGTCGGCGGACGCGCCGAAATTTCGCATAGCTGAAACCCCGCGAAGTCGGGCATATCGTCCCTGATGGCGCGGGCCTTGTTTGTTTCTGCCTTGCTCGCTCCTGTCTTGCTCGCTCGGGTCGTGGCTTTTTTCGGCGTTCGCTTGCGGGTTGAAGCAGGTTGGGCGCTTGTCTTTGTCGCGCGCGCCTCCGCTGCGATGCCTTTGTTGGAATTCCAGACCGCATCGGAACCGGCGATCCGCGCGGTCATCATGAAAGGCTCCGGCGCCTTGCCCTTGCCTTGCGCGATCTGGTCGAGCGTGCGGCCCGACGCGACCGAGCGGTCCTGCTTCAGCACGTCCTCGCCGCTGCCCGGCTTGGCGTAGTCGTCGCGGTGCTTGATTAGCAGCCAGTTGGTGCGCTTGCCGCCGCTGCGGTCGTGTTTCATGCGCACCAGCACCCACTCGCCCCTGAGCTTATCGCCCATCAGCGCGAATTTGAGGTCGCCCTTGGCGAGACCTTTCGCGGGGTCGTCGGCGTACCAGTAGCCGCGGTCCCAGATCTCCACGGTGCCGCCGCCGTATTGGCCCTTCGGAATCGTGCCCTCGAAGTCGCCGTAGTCGAGCGGGTGATCCTCGACCTCCACCGCGAGCCGCTTCTCGCCGGGATCGAGGGAGGGGCCGCGCGTCACCGCCCAGGACTTGAACACGCCGTCATATTCGAGACGAAAATCGTAATGCAGCCGGGTGGCGGCGTGCTTCTGGATCACGAAGCGCCGTTGGTTTGAAGCCGCGACGCGCGCTTTGCCGCTCGGCTCTGTGGTTTTCGAGAAGTCGCGCTTGTTGATATAGGTGCTGAGCTTTCGGGAGGGCACGGCGTCGGTTCCAGTTGGATCATCCGATGTGCAACGCCCGGAAACGCTCGCGGGTGCCGCGAGGTTACGATTTTTTGCGTTTCGCGCCCGCGCTCTTGCGCAGCGCGTCCTTCAGGTCGATCGGCACGCCGTGTTTCGTCAGAAGATCGGCGAATGCCTCGTCGGCCAGATCCTGTATCGTCGCCATGCGATCCCGCCCGAGACGCGTCAGCGCCGTCATGGTTTCGTCGTCGAAGGCGATCAGCTTGCGCATCGGCGCGTACCGGTTAGATCACGATGATCTTGGGTCGAACCAAAATCATGAGCGTGATCGATCCCAATATTTTGGAGCGGGATGCGGGCGGAAAACCGTTACACACTTTTCCTCATCCCGCTCTAACCGGCCTTGCGTTTCGCCGCGGGCGTCTTGTTCGCGCCGCGCGTCCTGGCCGGACGCTTCGCGGGCTCGCGCTTGGACTCCTTTGCCGCCTTCTTGCCTTCGATCGGAAACAGCATCTCGCGCTGGCCTTCGACGCGCTTTTTGGGCTTCCTGCCTTTCGCTGGCGCCGGCTTGTCGTTTGCGGCCGGCGCGGATCTGCCGCCCTTCAAACTCTGCCGCAACGCGTCCATCAGATTGATGACGTTGCCTTCAGTCTTGACCTTCGCTTTCGCGATCGGGTGGCCGGCCTTCTTCTGCTCAATCAGGTCCAGCAGCGCGGCCTCATAGTGGTCCTCGAAAGCGGCCGGCTCGAAGCGGCCCGATTTCTGCTCGACGATGTGCCGCGCGAGATCGAGCATGTCCTTGGTGATCTTCACGTCCTTGATGTCGTCGAAATAATCCGATGCGTCGCGCACCTCGTAAGCGTAGCGCAGCAGCAGGCCGACCAGCCCGTTGTCGCGCGCTTCAAGCGCGATGACGTGCTCGCGGTTGGTGAGCACCACCCGCGCCAGCGCGACCTTTCCCGTCGCCTTGATGGTGTCGCGGATCACGGCATAGGCATCGTGGCCGACCTTGCCGTCGGGCACCAGATAATATGGCCTGACGATATAGAGATCGTCGATCTCGGCGCGCGGCACGAACCGGTCGATCTCGATGGTGTGGGTGGACTCCAGCGCGATGTTGTCGAGTTCGTCTTTCGTGACTTCGAGATAGCTGTCGCTGTCGACCTTGTAGCCCTTGACGATGTCTTTGCTGTCGACCTCCTCGCCGGTCTCGGCATCGACCTTCTGATATTTGATGCGGTGGCCGGTCTTGCGATTGATCTGGTTGAAGCTGACCTTCTCGGACTCCGACGTCGCCGGAAACAGGGCGACCGGACAGGTCACGAGCGAAAGGCGCAGAAAGCCTTTCCAGTTCGCACGCGGGGCCATCGGACAAACTCCATACGCGACGGGCCGGGGGACGGCAGAGTATGAGTCAATATCACGAAGCGGGAAACGTTCCGAGTCGGGAACGTGGTAAACGCGCTGCAGCGGCGCCGCAGCCCGTGCGTTCCGGTTGTGTTCTTGATGAAATCCAAAGCGGTTACTGCTTGAGGAATTCGCTCGCCTTGTACAGCGCGCGGAACGGCACGCCGGCCTGCGCGAAGGCTTCCGCCGCGCCCTCCTCGCGGTCCACCATGGTGAACACCAGCACGATCTCGCCGCCGGCTTCGCGCACGGACTCCACCGCCTTGATGGCGGAGCCGCCGGTGGTGGTGACGTCCTCGACGATGACGACGCGCTTGCCCTTGAGGCTCTCGTCCTTGGCGAGGCCTTCCACCGCCAGCCGCGCGCCGTGCTCTTTCGGCTTCTTGCGCACGAAGAACGCGGCGATCGGCCGATGCCTCAGCCACGACAACTGTGCGATGGCGCCGGCGAGGGGCACCGCGCCCATCTCGAGGCCGCCGATATAATCGAGTCCGTCGTCCTTGAGCGCCTCGAAGCTCAGTTCCGCGAGCAGCGCCGCGCCCTCGGGGTCGAGCATGGTCGGCTTCAGGTTGAAGTAGAAATCGCTCTTGCGGCCTGAGGCCAGCGTGATTTCGCCGCGCCCGAACGAGCGGGTGCGAATGATCTCGGCAAGGCGGATACGGGAGGCGGATTGGGACACGGGCAGGCTCGAAAGGGTGGCGGGAGGTGGCAATCTAGCGATGATCGGCAGGATGAACCACTTTTCCGCGCGCCCATCAACAGTTCGGTGCGGCACCATCAGCGGGCGGTGCTGAAGGCGAACCACACAGCGATGGCGGCAAGGGCAACCGCCAGCACGCGCCGGATGGTCCTGCGCTTGTCCGGCGTCTGGACCACCTTGTGCAGGCGCGAGGCCAGCAGCACGATGACGAGATGGACCAGCGTGGCGATGCCGACATAGAGCGCCGACAGCGCAAGTGTCTGCATCGCGACCGATCCCCTGTCTGGCTGGACGAAATCCGGAAGCACCGCGACGTAGAACACCGCCGCCTTGGGGTTGAGCAGATTGGTGATGAGGCCACGACGAAATGCCAGCGCGGGGTGGACGTCGGGATCGCCGGCTTGTTCGGGGGCGGTCTCCGCCTCCTTCGCCCACGCCTCCCAGGCGAGCCACAGCAGATAAACGACGCCGCCCCAGCGCAGAACCTCATAGAGCAGCGGCGAATTGTCGATCACCGCGCTGAGACCGAGCGCCGCCACCGCGCCGTAAACGGAGAGTCCGAGCGCGACGCCGACGACGGCGGCGAGCCCGGCGCGGATGCCTTGCGACAGCGACAGCGCCGCAAGATAGGCCATGTTCGGCCCCGGCGTCATCTCGATGACGAGTGCGGTCAGCGCGAAGGCGGCGAGCGAGCCCGAAAAAATGTCGCTCATCGGTCAGGCCGCAGGCATGCTTTAATGCGCCTCGTCCCAGTTGTCGGCCGCGCGGGCATCGACCCGCAGCGGCACCGAGAGCAGCACCGCCGGGAACGGCGCGTCCTGCATCACATGCTGCACCACCGGCAGCGTCGCCGCCACCTCGTCGTCGGGCACTTCGAAAATCAGTTCGTCGTGGACTTGAAGCAGCATTTTCGCCGACAGCTTCTTCTCGGCAAGCGCGTCGTCCATCCGCACCATGGCGCGGCGGATGATGTCGGCGGCGGTGCCTTGCAGCCGCGCATTGATCGCGGCGCGCTCGTTGAAGGCGCGGTGCGAGGGGTTCGGCGACCTGATGTCGGGATAGTGGCATTTGCGGCCGAACAGGGTGGTGACATAGCCGTGCTCGCGGCAGAAGTCGCGGGTCGCGTCCATGTAGGCGCGGATGCCGGGAAAGCGCTCGAAATACTTCTTGATGTAGGCGGCCGCTTCCTCGCGCGGGATTCCGAGCTGGTTGGCGAGGCCGAACGCCGAGATGCCATAGATGATGCCGAAGTTGATCGCCTTGGCGCGGCGGCGGATTTCGCCGGGCATGCCCTGCACCGGCACGCCGAACATCTCCGACGCCGTCATGGCGTGAATGTCGAGCCCGTCGCGGAACGCCTGTTTCAGGACCGGAATGTCGGCGATCTCGGCGAGCAGCCGCAACTCGATCTGGGAGTAGTCGGCCGACACCAGCTTGTGGCCCGGCGTCGCGATGAAGGCGCGGCGGATTTTGCGGCCCTCTTCATTGCGCACCGGGATGTTCTGCAGGTTCGGCTCGTTCGAGGACAGGCGTCCCGTGGTGGTGGCGGCGAGCGCATAGGTCGTGTGGACGCGGTGGGTCCGCGGATCGACGTGTTCCGGCAGCGCGTCGGTATAGGTCGATTTCAGTTTCGAGACCTGCCGCCAGTCGAGGATCTTGCGCGGGAAGTCGTGGCCCTGCTCGGCGAGTTCGTCGAGGATCTGCGCCGAGGTCGACCAAGCGCCGGTCTTGGTCTTGCTGCCGCCCGGCAAGCCCATCTTGCCGAACATGACGTCGCCGATCTGTTTCGGGCTGCCGACATTGATCGGCTCGCCCGCAAGCTGCTGGATCTCGGCTTCCAGGCGTGCGGCGGTCTGCGCGAATTCGCCCGAGAGCCGCGACAGCACCTGGCGGTCGATGGTGATGCCGCGCTGTTCCATGCGCGCCAGCGTCGCGATCATCGGCCGCTCCAGCGTCTCGTAGACGGTGGTCATGCGCTCGGCGACCAGCCGCGGCTTCAGGACCTGCCACAGCCGCAAGGCGAGGTCGGCATATTCCGCTGCATAGGTCGTAGCGCGATCGATCGGCACCTGATCGTAGGCAAGTTTGCTCCTGCCGCTGCCGATCAACTCGCCGTAACTTTGACCGACGTGGCCGAGCCAGCGCTTTGCCAGCGATTGAAGATCATGTGAGCCGCGCCCGGCATCGAGCGCATAGGAGATCAACTCGACGTCGTCGTTGTTCTGCATGACGATGCCGTGCCGGGCCAGCAGCACGGCAGTGAATTTGAGGTTGAACCCGACCTTCAGATGGCCGCCGGATTCGAGAACCGGCTTCAGGAGCTTCAACGCATCGGGGGTCGCGATCTGGTCCGGCGCAAGCCCGGCGGCGAACAGCCCGGCCCCGTCTCCGGATTGCCTGTGGCCAAGCGGGACGTAACAGGCATCGTTCGGCGCGAGCGCCAGCGCGATCCAGCACAATTCGGCCTGCATGGGATCGATCGTCGGTGCCAGCGCCTCGACCGCGAAGCTGCCGTCGTTGTCGATGCGGGCGATCCAGTTCTTCAGCCGGTCCAGCGAGCGGACGATCTCATACTTGTCTGGCTGAACAGGCAACTTGCGCACGGCTTCAAGGCGCGCCGCAGCGAGGGCTTGCGGTGTCTTGATTGCAGTGTCGCTTGTCGCCATCGCCCTGATCGCCGGAGTGGCTTTCGCGCCGCTGTCGTTTCCGAACAGGTCTCCAGTGGCCGCGTCCGTGGACGCCTTGGCCGCCGCCGATAATATTCCGCTCGCGTTTTTTCTGTCCGGCTCGATTTCGGCGGCATTGACCTGCGAATATTCCGCGACGCGCTTCGTCAGCGTGGTGAACTCCATCGCCTTGAGGAAGGCGATCAGCTTGCGCGCATCCGGCTCCTGCACGGCCAGGTCTTCCAGCGGCACGTCCAGCGCAACGTGGTCATCGAGCAGCACGAGTTGCCGCGAAATGCGCGCCTTTTCCGCATTCTCGATCAGCGCCTCGCGCCGCTTGGGCTGCTTGATCTCGCCGGCGCGCGCCAGCAGCGTTTCGAGGTCGCCGTATTCGGTGATGAGCTGCGCCGCGGTCTTGACGCCGATGCCGGGTACGCCCGGAACGTTATCGACGCTGTCGCCCGCCAGCGCCTGCACCTCGACGACCTTTTCGGGCGGCACGCCGAATTTCTCGATCACCTCGGGAACGCCGAGGCGGCGATCCTTCATGGTGTCGTACATGGTGACGCAGTCGGTGACGAGCTGCATCAGGTCCTTATCCGAGGAGACGATGGTTGCGGTCGCGCCGCGCTCGCAGGCCTGCCGCACATAGGTCGCGATCAGGTCGTCGGCCTCGAAGCCGATCTGTTCGAGGCAGGGCAGGTCGAACGCCTTCACGGCCTCGCGGATCAGCGCGAATTGCGGGATCAGGTCGTCCGGCGCGGGCGGCCGATGCGCCTTGTAGTCGGCATAGAGCGTGTTGCGGAACGTGACCTCGGACTTGTCGAAGACGATCGCGAGGTGGGTCGGCTTGTCGTCCTTCGGCATGTCGCGCAACAGCTTCCAGAGCATGTTGCAGAAGCCGAGCACCGCATTGACCTGCAGCCCGTCGGATTTGCGGTTCAGCGGCGGCAGCGCGTGATAGGCGCGGAAGATGTAGGACGAGCCGTCGACCAGAAAGACGTGCTGGCCCTGCATGTTGTCGCCTGCCGCTGCGGCGGCGCGGGCTGTGGTTTTGGCTGCGTCGGGTGTCGCGGCGGCGGGCTCAGTGGCTGGCTTCTTCGGCATGGCCGCAACTTAAGGACTCTTGCGCGCGATGGCACCCCCTTGCGGGCCGCTATCGCCAGCAAAATCGCGGCGGGTCCGGCTGGTTCGCGGGTGATGGCCTCGCTTATTCCGCCGCCTGCAGCGTGGCCGGGCGTTTTCTGGGCGCGATCCAGAAGGCGTCCGGACGCTCGAACAGGAAGTTCGCGCGCGTATTGCGGCAGGCCCACCAGATCAGCACGGCGCCCACCACGCCGGCGATGGTGACGATCAGCGACACCGTGCCGATATCGTGGACGATGCCGGTTTTCAGCAGCAGCGTGCGTGTCGCCGCCATCGGCAGGAAGAACGCGAGATAGATGACGATGGAATGCTCGCCGCAATAGCGCACCGCGTCCAGCCAGCGCATTTTGGCCAGCAGCGTACCCGTCGTGATGATGGCGCAGGCGCCGGCCAGCCCGAGCGCCAGCGAGACGATCGGCCATTCGCTGGCGCCGGTATAAACCAGGCCGGCATTCGTGATGGCCCACAGCGCCAGCGTCGCCAGCGCC
>JBIQHO010000500.1:0-1858 GCA_044508545.1 Bradyrhizobiaceae bacterium
TTCTATCGCGGACAGGACGTCGTCGTCGTCGGCGGCGGCAACACGGCCGTGGAAAGCGCGCCGCTCTGGCTCAGCATCGCGACGTGACCTTCGGCGCGATCCATATCCATGAACATCGTCGAGAAGCTGGCGATGGCGCCGGTGCCGAAATTGGCAAGTCCCTGCGAGTTCGGACCGACGATGCGCATGCCCGCTTTGCGGGCAACCTCGACCACGTGGCGTTCCTTGGCCTTGCCGGCCACCGCATCGACTTCGCCGAAACCGGACGCCATCACCACCGCGACCTTGACGCCGCGCGCCGCGCAATCCTCCACCGCGCCGATAGCGTTATCGCCCGCCACCGCGACGATCACCATTTCCGGCGCTTCCGGCAGATCGGCAAGGCTGGGATAACATTTGTGCCCCTGCACTTCAGGCCGCGTCGGATTGATCGGGAAGATCTTGCCCTTGAAGCCGAACTTGTCGAGGTAATGGACCGGCCGGCCGCCAACCTTGTTGTGGTTCTCCGAAGCTCCGATGATCGCAACAGAACGCGGATCGAGGGCGGCCTTCAAACGGCTCATGAGATGGTCCTTTCAGAATGCGGCAGAAGACGAGCGGCGCTCAGTAGGATTTCGGCAAGCCGAGCACCTTCTCGGCGATGAAGGAAAGAACAAGTTGCGGGCTGATCGGCGCGATGCGCGGGATCATCACCTCGCGCAGATAGCGCTCGACGTGAAACTCCTTGGCGTAACCGAAACCGCCGTGGGTCATCACCGCCTGCTCGCATGCATGGAAGCCGGCTTCCGCCGCGAGATATTTCGCCGCGTTGGCAGCGGGACCGCAGGACATGCCCTTGTCGTACTGCCAGCCCGCCGACATCACCATCAGCCACGCCGCTTCCAATTCCATCCAGTTTTTCGCGAGCGGATGCTGGATCGCCTGGTTCTGGCCGATCGGCCGATTGAACACGATGCGGCTCTTGGCATAGGCGGCCGCACGCGACAGCGCCAGCTTGCCGAGCCCCACCGCCTCGGCGGCGATCAGAATACGCTCCGGATTCATCCCGTGCAGGATGTATTCGAAGCCGCGCCCCTCCTCGCCGATGCGATCGTCGACCGGAATTTCGAAATTCTCGAAGAACAGTTCGTTGGAGTCGACCGCCTTGCGGCCCATCTTCTCGATCTCATGCACCGCGATGCGCGAACGGTCGAAGTCGGTGTAGAACAGGCTCAGGCCATGGGTCGGCGACTTCACCTCCTCCAGCGGCGTCGTGCGCGCCAGCAAGAGAATCTTCTCGGCCACCTGCGCGGTCGAGATCCACACCTTCTGACCGTTGACGATATACTTGTCACCCTGCCGCACCGCGCGCGTCTTAAGCTGTGTGGTGTTGAGCCCGGTGTTCGGCTCCGTCACCGCGAAACACGAGCGCTCCTTGCCGGAGACGATCGGCGGCAGCATGCGCCGGCATTGTGCCTCGGTGCCGAACACCACCACCGGATTGAGCCCAAAGACGTTCATATGAATGGCGGAGGCGCCGGACATGCCCGCGCCAGATTCCGATATCGTCCGCATCATGATCGCGGCATCGGTGATGCCAAGTCCGGCGCCACCGTAGGCTTCCGGAATGCAGATGCCGAGCCAGCCGGCATCCGCCATCGCCTTGTGAAACTCGACCGGGAAGCCGCCCTCGCGATCCTTCTTGAGCCAATAAGTGTCGTCGAACCCCGCACAAATTTTCGCGATGGCCTCGCGGATGGATTCCTGTTCGGCGGTGAGTGCAAAATCCATCGCGGGTGCTCCTTCGTTGCATTAGCCGACGGGCCGATTGGTGACACCGTCCTTGACCAGTTGCGCGATTTGGTCTGGCGAATAGCCA
>JBIQHO010000501.1:0-1848 GCA_044508545.1 Bradyrhizobiaceae bacterium
GCCATGGGAACGTGGGGCTGGGCATGTTGAAGACGCCATGGGTCGTACCGATGATGAAACCGGCAAAGGCGGTAAGGTTGATCGCCACGGACGCGCTCATGACTGCGCTTCCTCGCGAGAGGGGGCGGGCTCGGATGACAACTGGGCAAGCAACGCCCGCGCCGTACCGCGCGGCGGCTGGCCGTTCTCCCAGCGCCAGACGGTGGAAAGGTTCACGCCCACCAAATCGGCAAGTTCCCGTTGGGTGATGCCTCGCTCATGGCGGATTTGTTTGACGTCGATGTCGCTCATAGCGACTGAATATGCGTTATGCACATTGATGCGTCAAGTCGAAATGCATACCGCTATCGTGCGAAATGCACACCATGGATTTCGAT
The DNA here is from genome assembly GCA_044508545.1 of Bradyrhizobiaceae bacterium. Classification (GTDB taxonomy): domain Bacteria; phylum Pseudomonadota; class Alphaproteobacteria; order Rhizobiales; family Xanthobacteraceae; genus Nitrobacter. Next base: position 378 of record JBIQHO010000501.1, read on the forward strand.
GATCGTCCCGACTTCGCGAAGCGCCTTGAAAAGGCGCGGATTGACCGGGGTTTTCGAACGGCGAAGGATGCGACCCGCTTCTTCCATTGGACCTACGAAACTTACATCCAGCACGAGCAGGGCATACGCGGTATCTCGCGCGCGGCGGCGAAATACGCGAAGGCTTTCAGGGTCAGTGAAGGGTGGCTGCTCACGGGTGAGGGCAACCAAGACTTCACCACCAAGGTGGCGGGCGAAGAAGCAGTCAAGGAGCTTCTCAGCCGGATTGAGGGACTTCCTGAAGCCGCGCTCCAGCCTCTATGGAGGTCAATTGACGGTTACATCAAAGACGCCGAACGATCTGTACCAGACCATTCTCCGGCTCAAACTGAACCCGCCAATCCCCGCCATGCAAAAGCGCCATCTGAATAGCCACTTCTGCTACCAGTCGCTTCACCCTCATAGCAGGGTCTATTGGCGGCGCGGCTCCCGCCGCCTCCCGTAGTTCTGCGACGATCTGGTGATTTCGGGTGGCGTATTTCGGCTTGATGCGGCGCGCTATTGCCGCTGGATGACGTTGCGGTGCCATTCCTGCCCTCCATCCATCATAGGAACACCGTCCTATCGGCAGAGTCAAGAACGGATAGGGAACGCAACAGATGGACTTCGACAACAGCCGCCCTGTCGTTTTCAGAGAGTTCGACGGCTCGGGAATGCGTGCTCCACGGAATGGGTCTGTCCGCGTTGACGAAAGGGCTTCGGTGAACTATGTTTTGCGTGTGAGCTGCTCTCTCGCCAACCGCGGGATCAGCGTCTAAGACCCTACCAAGGGCCGCCATACAGTCGGGCGATGACAAGCCTTTGTATGGCGCAGAATTTAGCCCCGCTTCGGCGGGGCTTGTCATTTCAGCCTCCCCCCAGCCCCGCTCCGGCGGGGCTTTTTGTTGGGCGCGATTCGGGCTGGCGCCTAGCGACTGCAGTCGTTATGTGCTTTTTGCACATTTCCGCTTGACTTGTTGATATGCATTATGCACACTCTCCCCATCAGCCGACGCAAGCCGGCCCGCCGACATGGCGATACGGGAGAGACGGATGAACGCTCACGCTCAAGCCTACATGACCGAGACGCCGCTGACGGTTCGGAGCGCGCTCAAGGCTGCTATCGCTCTCTACGACAACGACGACTTCGCCAGCCGCGAGACCGCCCTTGAGGCCATTGCCGCCGGCCGTTCCGCCTTCTGGTCCACCGCCAATTACCACAACGCGACGGCCTGCATGTTGCTGGATCGAGTGAACCGGATGCCGATGGACGAGGCGCTGTCGTTCATCACGGACCCGCACAAGCGCGCCCGGATGGCCGACTTCCTGGACACGCTCGTGCCGCTGAACGCGAAGGCCGAGAACGCTCTTGCGCTGGCCTATGCGCAGCACACCCCGACATGGCGGGAAGAACCCGAACTGGCGATGCGTCGGATGCGCGACTGCCGGAGAG
>JBIQHO010000070.1:0-13148 GCA_044508545.1 Bradyrhizobiaceae bacterium
GTGCATGACCGTCGGAAACGAGTCATTCGACGACTGGCTCATATTGACGTGGTCGTTGGGATGAACGGGCTTTTTGGCGCCAAGTTCTCCGCCGAGCAGCTCGTTGGCGCGGTTCGCGATCACCTCGTTGAGGTTCATGTTGGTCTGGGTGCCCGAGCCCGTCTGCCAGACCACCAGCGGAAAATGATCGTCGAGCTTGCCGTCGATGACTTCACGCGCTGCGCGGATGATTGCGGTCGCGCGCCGCCGGTCGAGCAGGCCGAGTTCGCGATTGGTCTGCGCGGCGGCGAGTTTGACGATGCCAAGCGCCCGGATGAGCGGCATCGGCATACGATCGTCGCCGATGCGGAAGTTCTGCCGGCTGCGCTCGGTCTGGGCTCCCCAATAGCGGTCGGCCTGGACGTTGATGGGGCCGAAGCTGTCGGTTTCCGTGCGCGTCGCTGTTCTGCGTGATGACGAAGCCATGGATCAGGTCCGTTGTGCTCGGCGCGGCGACGGCCAAAGCAACCAGCCCATCGCCGCGGATTGGGACAACTCGGCGAATGCAACGCGCACTACTTCTTGCGGAAGCGGTCCAGCCTGACAACCTCGGCGCCTGCGCCGGGCTTGGGCTTGTCTTCGGTCTCGGCGGGTGGGGCGGGAGCTTGCGGAACGGCCAGGGCCTCCGGCGCAGCCGCTGCCGAAGGCTCAGCAGCCTGGGCGGTCGCGGTGTCGGCCGGCTCGAACTGCAGGCCGAACTGGACGGACGGGTCGAAAAAGCTCTTGATCGCGTTGAAGGGAACCACCAGGCGTTCGGGGACGCCGCCGAACGACAGGCCGACCTCGAAGTGATCCTCGCTCACCGTCAGATCCCAGAACTGGTGCTGGAGGATGATGGTCATTTCCTCAGGATACTGCGCCAGAAGGCGGGACGATATCGTCACTCCATCGGCCTTCGACAGGAAGGTGATGAAAAAGTGATGCTCGCCCGGCAACCCCTGCTCGGCGGCGTCCGTCAGCACCCGACGCAGAACGCCGCGCATCGCCTCGCTCGTAAGCACGTCGTAGCGGATATGATCGGTTGCCATCGGCTGGTCTCGTCGCTTCTGCGGTGTCTTGCAAATCTGGTTGCGCAAATCTGGTCGCGGATGTCTTTGGCCGACTCGCGCCCTTCCGCCTATGATACTCCGGCAATCTCGCCGGGTCAGCAGCGGTTGGGTCGGACCGGTGAAACTCGCCGCCGGTTTGCCGGAGAGTGGAATGGATAAAGTGGAGGCTTCTGTTGCCAGGTGCCTCCGAACCCCGCCTGACGGAGCTTAACCCATCAGGACTTCAGAGTGGTCTTTCAAACCGCGTTACGCAGCCTGAGCAACCGGAGCATAGTTGTCGTTTGCAACTATTGCATAGCCCGATAACGGCGGAACCATACCGGGAAAAAGCGAGCCCTTTACGCCCTCGTCGATCCTGTTTCGCCCCCGCCGGAACCCGCAGTTTAAATAACAAAAGCCGGGTCGGGCTCTGGTGGAGGCGCCGGGTACTGCCCCCGGGTCCGAATGGTTTATTACGGCGGCCATTTATTTCCATAGCCGGCGAACCGGCGACCCCAATATAATCCTCAACCGTGGATGAAAAAAGATGCCTGGCGGCATATTTGAGCGGGGAAATCTCGCCTGGTCCTGCAGCTTTACGACGCAGCCGGTCTTGCCAGGGAGGCCGCGCGAATCCATTCTGAGTTGAACCGCAGGCTCCAGTCGCCGCTACCCGAAGACGGGTCAGGCGCTCGGTTCAGCCGTCCAGCAGCGCCAAGCCATGAACCAGTACCACGATCTGCTTGAACGAATACTCAGCGACGGCGTGGAGAAACATGACCGCACCGGCACCGGAACGTTGTCCATTTTCGGGCATCAGATGCGCTTCAACCTCGCATCCGGATTTCCGATGCTGACCACCAAGAAGCTTCCGCTCAAATCGATCGTGCATGAACTGCTCTGGTTCCTGAGAGGCGACACCAATATCAAGTACCTGACAGACAACGGCGTCTCGATATGGGATGAGTGGGCGGACGCCAACGGCGATCTCGGCCCCGTCTACGGTTCGCAGTGGCGCTCATGGCCTGCGCCGGATGGACGCAGCATCGATCAGATCGCCAATGTCGTCGACATGATCCGGCGCAATCCGGATTCGCGGCGGCTGATCGTCAGCGCCTGGAATCCGGCCGATGTCGACAGGATGGCGCTGCCGCCCTGTCACTGCCTGTTTCAGTTCTATGTCGCCAACGGAAAATTGTCGTGCCAGCTTTATCAGCGCTCGGCGGATGTGTTTCTGGGCGTGCCCTTCAACATCGCGTCCTATGCGTTGCTGACGATGATGGTCGCGCAGGTCACGGGGCTCAAGCCCGGGGACTTCGTGCACAGCCTCGGCGATGCGCACCTCTATTCGAATCACCTCGACCAGGCGCGGCTTCAGCTCACGCGGCCGACGCGCCCGCTGCCGACGATGACGATCAATCCCGAGGTGAGGGATATCTTCGCATTCCGCTACGAGGATTTCAAACTCGATAACTACGATCCCCATCCGCACATCAAGGCCGAGGTCGCGGTGTGATCGCGACTGCCTTCCGGCGTCTGGAAATCGTCCTGATCGTCGCGGCCGCCGAGAACGGCGTGATCGGCCGGGGCAACCAGATCCCGTGGCGGCTGCGCGCCGACCAGCAGCGATTCAAGGCCATCACCATGGGCAAGCCGATCGTGATGGGGCGCAAGACCTTCGCCTCGTTGCGCCGGCCGTTGCCGGGACGCACCAATATCGTCATCACCCGCGATCCGGACTTTGCCGCGACCGGGGCGTTGGTGACGCGATCACTGACGGACGCCCTTGCCGTGGCAAGAGGGGATGCGCTGCGGCGTTCGGCCACCGAGATCGCGGTGATCGGCGGCGCGCAGATTTATGCTGCGACGATGGCGGTGGCGGATCGTCTCGAAGTGACGGAGGTTCATGCCGAGATCGATGGCGATGCTGTTTTTCCCGCGATCGATCCGTCTGTCTGGCGCGAAACCGGCCGCAGCCGGAACGGAGCGGCAGCCGGCGACACGACCGACTATTCTTATGTGACATATCGCCGTTCGAGGCCGGATTAACCGCATTCGGTGATGTTTGCATTGACATTTGTCGGTTCGGATATAGCTCCTTGCAGCCAACAAGCCGCGTTGTAAGGGCCGTGTGCGTCCCCTATAAGGTCGAACAGACAGAGCGAGGCTGGGGTTTGCGAAGCCCGGATCCGCGCGGAGGAGAGTATCGATGCCGTGGAAGAATCAGAGCGGAGGTCCTTGGGGCTCTGGTCCGAAAGGACCATGGGGATCCGGCCCGCAACCGGCGGGAGGACCGAAGCCACCCGATCTCGAGGATCTGCTGCGCCGTGCTCAGGAACGCATTCGGCAGTTGTTGCCCGGCGGACATCTGAGCGGCATGGGCATCGCGGTGATCCTGATCGGCGCCATTGTGATCTGGGGCATGTCCGGCTTCTTCCGGGTGCAATCGGAAGAACTCGGCGTGGTCTTGCGCTTCGGCAAGCATGTGCGGACCGTGCAGCCCGGCCTCAACTATCACCTGCCGTACCCGATCGAGACCGTCTTGCTGCCGAAGGCGCTGCGCGTCTCGACCCTCAATATCGGTTTGACGCTGGCGCAGGATCCGGCGCGCAACACCAGCACGATGCGCGATGTGCCGGAGGAAAGCCTGATGCTGACCGGCGACGAAAACATCGTCGACGTCGATTTCACCGTGTTGTGGCGGATCAAGCCGGGTGGCGTTGGTGACTTCCTGTTCAACATCCAGAACCCGGAAGGTACCGTCAAGGCGGTGGCGGAAAGCGCGATGCGCGAGCTGGTCGGACGCTCGGATATTCAACCGATCCTGACCTCCGAGCGTACCAAGATTGAAGTCTCCGTGCAGGAGCTGATGCAGAAGACGCTGGACCAGTACGGCGCCGGCGTTCTGATCCAGCAGGTGCAGATGCAGAAGGTCGACCCGCCCGCGCAGGTCATCGATTCATTCCGCGATGTGCAGGCGGCGCGCTCCGACCTCGAGCGGCTGCAGAACGAAGCCCAGACCTACGCCAATCGCGTCATTCCCGATGCGCGCGGGCGAGGGGCGCAAATCATGCAGGCCGCTGAAGGCTACAAGGAGCAGGCGATCGCCGAGGCCAAGGGTCAGAGTTCGCGGTTCCTTCAGGTTTACGAAGCCTACAAGGCGGCGCCTGACGTGACGCGCGAGCGCATCTACCTGGAGACCATGGAGCAAGTGCTCGGGAACGCCGACAAGCTGGTGTACGATCTCGGCTCATCGTCATCGCCGGGTATTGTGCCGTATCTGCCGTTGAACGAACTGACATCGCAGCGCGGCGGCACCACGAGCCAGCCCGCCAAGACGAACGGGAGCGCGCGATGAAAATCGGAGTTTTGGGAATTGCCGGACTGCTGCTCGGGCTGGCCTTGCTCGTGGTGGGATATAGTTCGGTGTTCACCGTGAGCCAGACCGAACAGGTGTTGGTGGTGCGACTCGGCGAACCGGTGCGCGTCGTCACCGAACCGGGATTGCATTTCAAGGCGCCGTTCGTCGATTCCGTGATCTCGATCGACAACCGAATTCTTGACCTCGAACAGGCGTCGCAGGAAGTCATCGCATCGGATCAGAAGCGGCTCGTGGTCGATGCATTCGCGCGCTACCGCATCAAGGATGCGCTGCGATTCTACCAGAGCGTGGGCACTGTCCAGGCCGCCAATATCCAGTTGACGACGCTGCTCAACGCATCGCTGCGCCGGGTTCTCGGCGAGGTGACGTTCATCCAGGTCGTGCGGGATGAGCGCGAACTGCTGATGGGCCGCATCCGTGACCAGCTCGACAGGGAGGCCGCCGGATACGGCATCTCGGTGGTCGACGTCCGGATTCGACGCGCCGATCTGCCGGAACAGAACAGCCAGGCGATCTATCAGCGCATGCAGACCGAGCGGCAACGTGAGGCCGCCGAGTTCCGCGCCCAGGGCGGCCAGAAAGCGCAGGAGATCCGGGCCAAGGCCGATCGCGAGGTGACTGTGATCATCGCCGAGGCCAATTCCGCGGCCGAACAGATCCGCGGCCAGGGCGATGGCGAACGCAACCGGCTGTTCGCCGATGCCTACAACAAGGCGCCGGCGTTCTTCGCGTTCTATCGGTCCATGACCGCCTATCAGAACGGATTGAAGGGCAGCGACACCCGCTTCCTGCTGAAACCCGATTCCGATTTCTTCCGCTTCTTCGGGAACATCGGCGGAAAGGCGTCGGCATCCGCGCCGAAGCCGTAAATCCGAAACGTCGGGATGCCGTTCGATGGGCTCGATCGCCTTTGCCGATTTCCTGATCGGTCTTGGTATCGTCTTCGTGCTCGAAGGCATCCTGCTCGCGGCGGCGCCGGATTTGACGCGGCGCGCCATGAAAAGCGCCCTCGCTTCGCCGGAACATGTCTTGCGCATGATCGGCATCGGCTCGGCGGTCGTGGGGCTGATCCTGATCTGGCTGGTCAGGCGTTAAAGCGGTTGGCGTTTTGATGGAAACCCGCTGATCCGTCGGCCATGGCCATAGAGCCAGCCCGGGGCAACGGCATCGTGAAGGCGGCGCCAGCTTTTCGCCGTAATCGATGCCGCTGGTGACGGACGGACGCTGTTTCCGCCGCTTGCGCAGATATGTCCTTGGGGCGCACTGTGGGCCCGGCAATATGCGTTCCCAGGAGAGATTCAAAACATGACCGGAGCGATCCCCGCGTTGAGACCTCGCCGGCATTTTCTGCTCGCCGCGCTTTGCCTCGGTGTCGCGAGCGTCCTGATATCCGCGCCGGCCCTGGCCCGCGGTCCGGATGGCATTGCCGACGTCGCGGAAAAGGTGATCGACGCGGTGGTCAATATCTCGACGACCCAGACCGTTGAAGCCAAGAACGGTGGTAGCGAGGGGCGGCGGGCGATCCCGCAATTGCCGCCGGGCTCACCGTTCGAGGAGTTCTTCGATGATTTCTTCAAGAACCGCCGGGGCGGCAAGGACGGCGGCCTGCAACCGCACAAGACCAACTCGCTCGGCTCCGGATTTATTGTCGATACCGCGGGCGTCGTCGTCACCAACAATCACGTCATCGCCGATTCCGACGAGATCCACGTCATCCTGAACGACGGCACCAAGGTGAAGGCGGAGATCGTCGGCGTCGACAAGAAGACCGATCTCGCGGTGCTGAAGTTCAAGCCGCCGCACCAGCTGACGGCCGTCAAGTTCGGCGATTCCGACAAGTTGCGGCTCGGCGAGTGGGTGATCGCCATCGGCAATCCGTTCAGCCTCGGCGGCACCGTTACCGCGGGCATTGTCTCGGCGCGCAACCGCGACATTAATAACGGCCCTTATGACAGCTACATCCAGACCGACGCCGCCATCAACCGCGGCAACTCCGGCGGTCCGCTATTCAACCTCGACGGCGAAGTCGTGGGCGTCAACACCTTGATCATCTCGCCGTCAGGCGGCTCGATCGGCATCGGCTTCGCCGTGCCGTCGAAAACGGTTGCCGGCATCGTCGATCAATTGCGGCAGTTCGGTGAACTGCGGCGCGGCTGGCTCGGGGTCCGTATCCAGCAGGTTACCGACGAAATCGCCGATAGCCTCAATATCAAACCGGCGCGCGGGGCGCTGGTGGCCGGGGTTGAAGACAAGGGGCCGGCCAAGTCCGCCGGCATCGAATCCGGCGACGTCGTTGTCGTCTTCGACGGAAAGGACATCAAGGAGCCGAGGGACCTGTCGCGCATCGTGGCCGATACCGCCGTCGGCAAGACCGTCAACGTCGTCCTGATCCGCAAAGGCAAGGAAGAGACCAGGAAGGTGACGCTGGGGCGCCTCGAGGATAACGACAAGGCCACGCCCGTGTCGGCCAAGACCGGGCCCGGGGGCGACGACAAGCCCGTGACGCAGAAGACGCTCGGCCTTGATCTCGCCGCGCTGAGCAAGGATCTGCGGGCGCGCTACAAGATCAAGGACAGCGTCAAGGGCGTCGTCGTTACCGATGTGGAAGCGGATTCCGACGCGGCCGGGAAGCAGCTCAGCGCCGGCGACGTCATCGTCGAGGTGGCGCAGGAGGCTGTGAGCAGCGCTTCCGACATCCGCAAGCGCGTCGACCAGTTGAAGAAGGACGGCGAGAAGTCGGTGCTGCTGAAGGTCTCGAACGGCGCCGGCGAAGTGCGGTCCGTGCGGCTGATCCTGAAATAGGCGACTGCTCTTTCGTCCGTCATTTCCGGACGGCTTGCATCGCACGCTGATGCGAATCTATCTCGACGCATCGGCTAGAGCGTTTTTGAGCGAAGTGGATACCGGTTCGTGTCAAGAAAACGCGTCAAAACAAAATCATAGAGCCCCGCTTCTGATTCCATCAGAAGCGGAAAGGCTCTAAGGTGGTCGCAGGCGTTATGGATTCAGGGACACGCACCCGTGTGCATCCCCGCATGACGATGTGCTTTGCCGCAGAACAAATCTACGCGCTGACAAACTCGTCGCGACGATAGCCTTGCGCATACAACAGCGCGGTGAGGTCGCCATGATCGATTCGCGCGGCCGCCGCCGCGGCAACCGCGGGCTTGGCGTGATAGGCGACGCCGAGGCCGGCGTTCTGAATCATGCCGAGGTCGTTGGCGCCATCGCCGACAGCAAGCGTATCGACGTTGTCGAGATCGAAGGCCTCGCGCAGTTCGACCAGCGTCGCAAGCTTCGCTTCGCGGCCGACGATCGGTTCTGCGGCCTTGCCCGATAATTTACCGTCTTCGACAAGCAGCGTATTGCCGCGATTTTCCTGAAAGCCGATCATGGGCGCCACCGCCTCGGTGAACAGCGTGAAGCCGCCGGAGATCAGGCAGGTATAGGCGCCGTGGGCGCGCATGGTCATGACCAGCTCGCGTCCGCCCGGCGTCGGCGTGATGCGTTTTGCCAATACCTCGTCAATGACGGAGGCAGGAAGTCCCTTCAACAGCGCCACGCGCTCGCGAAGCGCGTCTTCAAATTTCATTTCCCCGAGCATGGCGCGTTCTGTGATGGCTGCGACCTGCGCCTTGAGGCCGGCGAAATCGGCGAGTTCGTCGATGCACTCCTGACCGATCATGGTGGAATCCATATCGGCCAGAAAGAGCTTCTTGCGCCGGCCGAGTTGCGGCTGGACCACCACGTCGATCGGCAGATCGCCGCGCGCCTCAAGCAGGCGCCGCACGATCGCGGCAATGGGCTCCCCGCTTTCGAAGGGAATGTCTGCCGCGACTTCGTCCCATAGCCAGTGCGCCGGGCCCGCATTGCCAAGAATCGCGCGCGCCCCGTCCAGCACCGTGCTATCGAGCGCGGGGTTGGCAGGATTGCAGATCAGCGTGGCGACGAGCGACATGAGCGGGGTAAATCCTGGCGAGGCGGAAGGGGAGGCGATGGATGCCGTGCTTATTGCAGGGCCGACGGCGAGCGGCAAGTCCGCGCTGGCGCTTTCGCTTGCCGAGCGGACCGGCGGCATGGCCATCAACACCGACTCCATGCAGGTGTATCGCGATCTCCGCATCATCACGGCACGCCCGACGCCGGACGAGGAAGCGCGCGTGCCGCATCGGCTCTACGGTCATGTCGATGCGAGCGTGAACTGCTCCGCCGGGATGTGGGTCGGCGATGCCGCGAAAGTCCTTGCAGAGGCGCGTGCGCAAAACCGGCTGCCGATCTTCGTCGGCGGCTCCGGTCTTTACTTCAAGGCACTGACACGCGGCCTGTCGGCGGTGCCGCCAATTTCGTCCCAGGTGCGCGACGCCGTGCGGGCGCGGCTCGAAAGCGAAGGGCCCGAGACGCTGCATGCCGCTCTCGCGCGGTGCGATCCGGCGGCGGCGGATCGTCTGAAGCCGCGCGACCGGGCCCGCATCGCCCGCGCTTTGGAGGTCGTCGAGGCGACCGGCCGCTCGCTGATCGACTGGCATCGCGATAGCTTGGCGCCGTTGCTGCCGCCCGGGGGGGTGAAGGCGATCTTCCTTGCTCCGGATCGCGAAGCGCTCTACGCGCGGATCGATGCCCGCTTCGGTGCGATGCTGGCGGCCGGGGCGCTGGACGAGGTCGCGGTGCTGGCCGAACGCCGTCTCGATCCGCTTTTGCCCGCGATGAAGGCGCACGGCGTGCCGGCCCTGCTCCGGCATCTGCGCGGCGAGATTTCGTTGGAGCAGGCGGCCGGGATCGGCCGCGCCGATACCCGCCATTACGCCAAGCGGCAGTTCACCTGGTTCCGCCACCAGTTGCCGGAGTTCGAATGGGTGAGGCCGGAGGAGGCGGAAGCAGCGATGGAGTTGCGTGTCTTTCCCCGTGCAAGCGCATAGCTATTGTGGCCGGCGCCAGAGCATCTGGCCCTTCAAGCGTTTCGAGCGAAGTGGGGGCCGGTCCGCGTGAAGAGACGCGTCAAATTAAAATCATAGAGCCCCGCTTCTGATTCCGTCAGAAGCGTGGCTCTGGATGCCGAATGGCAAAACGTCAGGCATCGGGATGTTCTCTCCCCAACGGCCTGCGGCCGGCATATTTACATCGAAACACGGTTGACGTCGGTGAATTCGGTCTCTATAACCCGCGCAACCTTTGGGAAGTCTGGCGATAAAATGTGTAATTTTGTTACCCAAGCGGTGCCCGTTATCGTCGTACCCTGGAGCACCGCCGGGGACGGCTGAGGCCGTCCGAAACCAAGGCGGTGCACCGGGGCCCTTCAGAGGCCCTTTTTTATTTTGACGATCCGGAGCCGACCATGAGTGAAAGCAAAAGCGATTCCAGGCAGATGACCGGCGCGGAAATGATTGTCCGTGCCCTGGCGGATCATGGCGTCAAGCACATCTTCGGCTATCCGGGCGGCGCGGTGCTTCCGATTTACGATGAGCTCTTTCAGCAGGACAAGGTGGAGCACGTCCTGGTGCGGCACGAGCAGGGCGCGGGACACGCCGCCGAAGGTTACGCGCGTTCCACCGGCAAGCCGGGAGTGGTGGTGGTGACCTCGGGTCCCGGCGCGACCAACATGGTGACGCCGTTGACGGATGCGCTGATGGATTCGATCCCGCTCGTCTGCATCACCGGGCAGGTGCCCACGCACCTGATCGGCAATGACGCGTTTCAGGAATGCGACACGGTCGGCATTACGCGACCATGCACCAAGCACAACTGGCTGGTGCGTGACGTCAAGGATCTGCCGAAGGTCTTGCACGAGGCATTCTATGTGGCGACCTCTGGACGTCCGGGGCCGGTCGTCGTCGATGTGCCCAAGGACGTTCAGTTCGCGACCGGCACCTACACGCCGCCGCGCAAATCGGACGTCCACGTCTCCTACAAGCCTCAGACCAAGGGCGATGCCGGGCAGATCCGCAAGGCTGTGTCGCTGCTGGTCAACGCCAAGCGGCCGGTGATTTATACCGGCGGTGGCATCATCAATTCGGGTCGTGACGCGTCAAAGACGCTGCGCGCGCTGGTCGCGGCCACGGGTTTTCCGATCACGTCGACCCTGATGGGACTCGGCGCCTACCCCGCCTCCGGCAAGAACTGGCTCGGCATGCTCGGCATGCACGGCACCTATGAAGCCAACATGGCGATGCATGATTGCGACGTCATGCTGTGCATCGGCGCGCGCTTCGATGATCGCATTACCGGGCGCACCGACGCGTTCTCTCCGGGGTCAAAGAAGATTCACATCGATATCGATCCCTCGTCGATCAACAAGAACATCCGCGTCGATGTGCCGATCATCGGCGATGCGGGCAGCGTCATGACCGACCTGTTGCAGGCGTTCAAGGCGGAGGGCAAGACGCCGAAGATCGATCCGTGGTGGTTCGAGATCGGACGCTGGCGCGCGCGCAACTCGCTGGCCTACAAGAAGAATAACGACGTGATCCTGCCGCAGTTCGCGATCCAGCGCCTGTTCGAGGCGACGCGTGGGCGGGACACCTACATCACCACCGAGGTCGGGCAGCATCAGATGTGGGCGGCGCAGTTCTTCGGCTTCGAGGAACCGCACCGCCTGATGACATCGGGCGGCCTCGGCACCATGGGCTATGGCCTGCCGGCTGCGCTCGGCGTGCAGGTCGCGCATCCCGACAGTCTTGTCGTCGATATCGCCGGCGACGCCTCGGTGCAGATGACGATGCAGGAAATGTCGACCGCCGTTCAGCACGAGCTTCCGATCAAGATCTTCATTCTCAACAACCAGTACATGGGCATGGTGCGGCAGTGGCAGCAACTGCTGCATGGCAACCGCCTGTCGCATTCGTATTCGGAAGCGCTGCCGGATTTCGTCAAGCTCGCCGATGCCTTTGGCTGCGTCGGCATTCAGGCGACGAAACCGTCCGAGCTTGACGGCGCGATCAAGGAAATGATCTCGGTGAAAAAGCCGGTGTTGTTCGACTGCCGCGTCGCTGCGCTGGAAAATTGCTTCCCGATGATCCCATCCGGAAAGGCGCACAACGAAATGCTGCTGCCGGCGGAAGCCAATGACGATGCGACCGCAGCCGCCTTCGCCGGCGGCAAGGCGCTGGTGTGAGAATGTGTGGTTTGTTTGCTCGCTGGCCATCGTCCCCGCCAGCTTCTTTTCACCTCTCCCCGGCGGTGAGAGGGGGCGTGCTGTCTTCGCTGATGGCAATCACCCAAACGTCAATGTGAGCACGAAGACGATGACCCAGCCCGCTTCCGCCTACTTTCTCGAAGAGCGCCACGATCCGAACGAGACGCATACGCTGTCGGTGCTGGTCGCCAACGAGCCCGGCGTGCTGGCGCGGGTGATCGGCTTGTTTTCCGGCCGCGGCTATAACATCGAAAGCCTCACGGTGTCGGAGACCGAAAGCCAGAAGCACGTCTCGCGCATCACCATTGTCACCACCGGCACCCCGATGGTGATCCAGCAGATCAAGCATCAGCTCGATCGCATGGTCCCGGTCTATCAGGTCGTGGACATGACGCTGACCGGCAAGTCCATCGAGCGTGAACTGGCAATGGTCAAGGTCAAGGGCTCGGGCGACCAGCGCATCGAGGCGATGCGGCTTGCGGAGGTGTTTCGCGCCCGCGTGGTCGATGCCACCAACGAGAGCTTCGTGTTCGAGATCACCGGCGGCACGTCGAAGATCAATCAGTTTGTCGACCTGATGCGGCCGATCGGTCTTGTCGAGGTATCGCGAACCGGCGTCGCGGCGATCGGGCGCGGACCGGAACGGATGTAAGATCATGTTGGTGCGTGGCCGTTCGGCGAGGCCGATAGACGGTCTTGCCGCTCATCGGCCGGGCGCCGTTGCGGGCTTGTCTCCCGGCAAGCATCGCCCTAAAAGCGGGCACGCTTCTTTCGGCTGAGTGCTCGCGCTACCCCGCAAATGCTGATCCGGCCGATGATGGCCGCAAAAGAGGAACGACCATGCGTGTTTATTACGATCGGGACGCCGACCTGAACCTGATCAAGGGCAAGAAGGTGGTCATCGTCGGTTATGGCAGCCAGGGCCACGCCCATGCGCTGAACCTGAAGGATTCCGGCGTCAAGGAAGTCGCGATCGCGCTGCGCAAGGGTTCCGCCTCCGCCAAGAAGGCCGAGGGCGCGGGCTTCAAGGTGATGGAAGTTGCCGAGGCCGCGAAGTGGGGCGATGTCGTGATGATGCTGACACCCGACGAATTGCAGGGCGACATCTATCGCGAGCATCTGCACGACAACATGAAGAAGGGCGCGGCGCTGATCTTCGCGCACGGCCTTAACGTGCATTTCAACCTGCTCGATCCGCGCGCCGATCTCGACGTGCTGATGATCGCACCGAAGGGCCCCGGACACACCGTGCGCGCGGAGTACCAGCGCGGCGGCGGCGTGCCGTGCCTGATCGCGGTCGCCAAGGATTCGTCGGGCAATGCCCATGACCTGGGCCTCAGCTACGCCTCGGCGATCGGCGGCGGCCGCGCCGGCATCATCGAGACTACTTTCAGGGAAGAGTGCGAGACCGACCTGTTCGGCGAGCAGGCGGTGCTCTGCGGCGGCCTCGTCGAGCTGATCAAGAACGGCTTCGAGACGCTGGTGGAAGCCGGCTACGCGCCCGAGATGGCCTATTTCGAGTGCCTGCACGAGCTCAAGCTGATCGTCGACCTCATCTACGAGGGCGGCC
>JBIQHO010000502.1:0-1846 GCA_044508545.1 Bradyrhizobiaceae bacterium
GGCTGCTCCATCGCTCTCGGTGCTCGTGCGGCAAAGATCTGATGGTGTCGGCGGCCGCCCGCAAATTTTCTGCCAAATCCATTTCTCCCCCTTCGAGCAACCCCTTGTATCTTGTATCCAACAAATATGGAGCGTCGACACTGGTCAAGGTCGCGAGCTTGTCCAGGAATATCTCCAGGTCGCGTGCAGCCACACGCTGATCGAAAGAATCTGAAACAGCAACGTAATCGAAGTCGTTCTTCCACAGAGCAGTTCGAATCTCGTCTCGCTGCAGCGTGATGACGGTACCCAAAATTCGTGGGCGCTTGTTCCGTGCATCGAGCGCCAATACTTCATGCGCAAGACGAAGCACATTGTCATCTGTCATAGATGCTCCGACAACGATGAGATGTCCGGTTGCCATGAGAGACTGAACGATCGAGCCCAACGGACGTCGTTCTGCGTCGTATCTGACGAAATCCCGGCGACTCAAGACGATGCTGGCCGAGTCAGCCACATCTCCGTGCAGTTTCAGTACCCATGGAACCCCCGCGCGAGCTTCTTCTCTCGGCAATACAGCGACCGAGTTTTCGCCGTGCGCTGATTCAAATGCGCGTTCGTACAACGAATCATAGTTGGTCGTAACAACTTTCGTGACTCGCAGAGACGCCAGAAGACAATGCGACAGCGTTGGTTCGATATCGGAGCCAGTCAGCTGAACAACACGTTCGCCGAGTTCGTTCGATCCGTCGTCCTCCGTTTGCAACTCCTTCGACAGAAGTTGTGCACGGTCGAGGACATTGAGCTCAGCGAATTCCGCGCTGCTCACACCCGGAAGTTCCTTCTGCCGTATTGCCTCGAGCAGACTGTCCCACGACGGCAATCCGGCGGGGATGCTGACTCCCGCACCCAACAACAAGGAGGCTTCACCAGCTTGCAGCCTATCTGCCAATTGCTGGACCTGTGGAGGGATACCAGCGCTCGATAAATGTCCCCGCCGAATCGATTGATACGCGGCGTAATCGGCAGCATTGGCAACTACGAATGCGATGTCGAAGTCGTATTTGTCGGCACATTCCACCGCAGCCTCGATCAACGCCTTGATGACGTGGCCACGAACCATCCCCTGCCCACCTAGACCGACTCCGAAGGTCGGCAAAGCGATGAGTGGTTTGACTCGACGGCCTCCAGGCTGAATATCGGCAGATGCAATCGCGTCGAGGACCTCGTACACGCCGTCCACCAGCCAGGACACTGATATCCGAGAAGCGACGTTCAACAGCCACGCCGGCCGCCCCTCCTTCGGGAAAGAGCGCACCCGGTTGCCCCCTGCCGGTGCACTTTCCACTGGACTCGTTAGGCCGAGCACCGGCCACCAATGCTCACGCGGCACGAAGCTGCCGCTCGTCGATACGACAGCCGCATCCCAGTCCACTGATTCGAGACGTCCTCGGACGACAAAAACATGCCCAGAACCTGCATCATTCCCAGTCACGCATACTCCCCACTAGTACCAATACAGGCTTCGGAACCACTACCTGCTCACACTCCCGCTACGGTTTCGCGAGCCCAACGGTAGTCGGCCTTACCGCTGGGCGAGCGGAGGATGGTTGGTACGAGCACGATCGAGCGGGGGATCTTGTACCCGGCGACGTGGGTGCGGCAATGCTCCGACAATGATTCCGTCGCAACATCTTCGAATCCCGGTCGAACCTGCACCACCGCGGCGACCTTCTCACCGAATCGAGTGTCGGGCGCACCCGCCACCAAAGCGTCGAAAACTGCCGGGTGAGTTTTGAGTGCCTGCTCCACTTCTTCGGGGTAGACCTTCTCGCCGCCGGAGTTGATGCACATCGAACCGCGCCCG
>JBIQHO010000503.1:0-1837 GCA_044508545.1 Bradyrhizobiaceae bacterium
GATGCCCCAAGGCGATCGCGCCGCCATCGACGTTGAGCTTCTCGTGCGGGATGCCGAGTTCCCTGCGGCAGGCTTCCGCCTGCGCCGCGAATGCCTCGTTCATCTCGACGATGTCTATGTCCTCGATGCTCAGCCCGGCGCGGGCCATGGCCTTCCGCGAGGCCTCGACCGGTCCCATGCCCATGATGCCCGGAGCACAGCCCGAAACGGCGAAGCTTTCGACTCGGGCGAGAGGCTCGAGGCCGTGGCGCCTGGCAAACTCCTCCGTGCACACCAGTATCGCCGAGGCCCCATCGGTCATCGGCGAAGATGAGCCGGCGGTAACCGTTCCATCCTGGAGGAAGACGGTCTTGAGCCCTGCCAGCTTCTCCGGTGTCGTTTCGCGCACACAGCCGTCTTCCGCCACCGTCATGCCGCCCACCGTGACAGGGGCAATCTCGTCAGCCAGCAGCCCCTTCTTCTGGGCTGCGTGGGCCTTGCTGTGGCTGCCAAAGGCGAAACGGTCCTGATCCTCACGCGTCACGCCGAACTGGCGGGCCACCCGCTCTGCCGTCATGCCGACATTGATGAAATCCTCGACCGCTTGCGCCGACCACGACGGGTTGGGGAGCACGTTGAAGCCCATCATCGGCACCTTCGACATGCTTTCGGTGCCGCCGGCAATGAACGCGTCGCCGGCATTCATCATGAGCATGCCGGCGGCGACCTGAACCGCCTGAATGGACGAACCGCACCACCGGTTGACGGTTGCACCGGCCGTGGTCTCGGGCAGTCCGGCCAGCAGGCCGACGACACGGCCGATATTCAGCCCCTGCTCGCCTTCCGGAAAGGCACAGCCCCAAACCACGTCTTCGATTTCCTCTCCGGCAACACCCGTTCGTGCCAGCAGAGATCTTATCGCGTGCGCCCCGAGGTCGTCCGGGCGCACGCTGGCCAGCGCCCCCTTTTTCGCGAAGGTGAATGGCGTGCGGACATAGCCCGCTATGTAGGCGTGTCTCGACATCAAGTTCCTCTCCAGTCCCGATGGCGGCTCAGCGGCCGTGAAATTGAGGTTTCCTCTTCTCGAAGAACGCCTCGACGGCGTCCGAGAAATCCCGGGTGCTTGCGCAGGTCGCGAAACTCTCCGCCTCGGCATCGAGCTGGGCCTCGAACGTCCGGTCGAGCGACGAGCGCAGCAGATCCTTGATGTGCCCGGCGGCGATCGGCGCCCCCTTGGCCAGGCGTGTGGCCAACGCCTTCGTTTCACCATCGAGTTCGGCCGCCGAAACCACACGACTGACGAGGCCCAGGCGCCGCGCCTCTTCGGCACCGATCGTCTCGCCAAGAAGCGCGATTTCCAGTGCCTTGCGAAGGCCGACCAAACGCGGCAGCGCCCAAGAGCCACCGCAGTCGGGAGACGCGCCGATCGCGGCGTAGGCAAGGTTGAAGCGACAATCGTCGGCAGCGACCGCCAGATCGAGATTGAGCGCGATGCTCATGCCGCCTCCCGCCACCGCACCCTTCAGGCTGGCCAGGCTTATCTTCGGGGACCGGGAAAGCCGCTTGAGCGCAGAATGGATAGGATCGATCAGGTCGGCAGCCGCCGCGCGCTTGTCATCGGTGGCGCGAAAATAGCCGAGGTCGCCGCCGGCGACGAACGCCTTGCCCTGGGCCGTGACCAGGATGACACGAACGGCCTCGTCATCGAGCGCTCTGTCGACCGCATCACGGAAGCCCCGCGCCGTTTCCACGTCGAGCACGTTGAGCCGCTCCGGGCGATTGAACCTGATCTCGGCGACGCCTTCGCTATCGCTGCTATAGAGAACCGCCTCCCCTTTCTCAGACATCACCCCTCCCT
>JBIQHO010000504.1:0-1837 GCA_044508545.1 Bradyrhizobiaceae bacterium
AGTCGAACAGCACGGTCTGGCGGCGGCGCGGCGGTTCGACGCGTTCGATCTTGTCGAGTTTCTTGACCCGGCTCTGCACCTGCGCGGCGTGCGAGGCGCGCGCCTTGAAGCGCTCGATGAACTTGATCTCCTTGGCGAGCATCGCCTGCTGCCGCTCGAACTGCGCCTGCTGCTGCTTCTCGTTCAGCGCGCGCTGCTGCTCGTAGAATTCGTAGTCGCCGGAATAGGTCGTGAGCGCGCCGCCGTCGATCTCGACGATCTTGCCGACGATGCGGTTCATGAACGCGCGATCGTGCGAGGTCATCAGCAGCAGACCGTCATAGCCTTTCAGGAATTGCTCCAGCCAGATCAGGCTTTCCAGATCGAGGTGGTTCGACGGCTCGTCGAGGATCATGGCGTCGGGCCGCATCAACAGGATGCGCGCCAGCGCGACGCGCATCTTCCAGCCGCCCGACAGCTTGCCGACGTCGCCGTCCATCATCTCCTGACTGAACCCGAGGCCGGCAAGCACTTCGCGGGCGCGGCCGTCGAGCGCGTAGCCGTCGAGTTCCTCGAACCGCGCCTGCACCTCGCCGTAACGCGCGATGATGTCGTCCATCTCGTCGGCTCGGTCCGGATCGGCCATCGCCGTCTCCAGCTCCTTCAATTCGACCGCGACCGCGCTGACCGGCCCCGCGCCGTCCATCGTCTCGGCGACGGCGCTGCGCCCGGCCATTTCGCCGACATCCTGGCTGAAGTAGCCGATGGTGACGCCGCGATCGACCGCCACCTGCCCCTCGTCGGGAAGGTCCTGCCCGGTGATCATGCGGAACAGCGTGGTCTTGCCGGCGCCGTTGGGACCGACCAGGCCGACCTTCTCGCCGCGCTGGAGCGCCACCGACGCCTCCACGAACAGAAGCTGGTGGCCATTCTGCTTACTGATGTTGTCGAGCCGGATCATAATCCCACGCGCCATGCGGAAGCGCGGGCTTCCGTCTGCTTTATACCATTGATATTATTTAATTTTCGACTCGGCGGGCTGGGCTACGCTAAACGTTGCCTCTATGGATTCCCGGATCGACCTTCGATTCCTGAAAATGCCGCCGCCGCGCCGGGTTTTTCTTAGCGAACCGAATGGTCTTTTGCGACTCCGAAATCGCCAAGGGGAACAGACGTTCCGCACCCACAGCAGTAACCGAGACTTCCCGTAACCAGGTCGAACCTCGATTCCTGCCGCTCTCGTCTCGCTTCAACAAATTGTTAGCTGATCGTCACTCGAAGTCATCGAATGACTCGGTCGGGATTCTCCTCATACGGCGGCGTATAAATAACGAGGAGCCGAGCGGCACTTTGCCCGGTCACGAGAAAAACGTGTTTGATGTCGGCCGGAAGATAGCAGCAGTCTCCGGCACTCATGTCGAAGGCATCGTCCCCCACCTCGACGTGAGCCGTCCCTTCAAGCAGATAGCAGACCTGCTCGATGCCGGGATGGGCGTGAGGAAGCGCCCCCTGGCCGGGCTCAATGACACCCAGAATAACCTCAACACCTACCGAACCCGTCGTTTCCGGACTGATCAAACGGCGATTGACTGTGCCTGTGTGATTGTTGGGCGAGTATGCAGGCTGAGAGCCAGCCTTGACCAGATACCGACTTGCATTTTTCATTTCTTATCTCTCATCGCCCGCTGCTGTGGCAGCAAGCTTCTGCCGGATCGTCGATACAAAATCCTGCGACATCAATATATCTGCGTATCTCAAGGCCAGATCCCGTAACGAACCGGCGTGCCGTTCCTGATCGGGATCGCCACAGCAGTCGTCGAGCACGATGGTGCGATAACCGTGGGAGAAACTGTCCACC
>JBIQHO010000505.1:0-1835 GCA_044508545.1 Bradyrhizobiaceae bacterium
GAGAACGGGTTGTGGCCGAAATCCACCTTCTTCTCGTCCTCGTTCCATTCGTAGAAGGGAAAGTCGACGATCCAGCACAATTCGAAGCGGTCGCGGGCGACGAGGTTCAGCTCCTCGCCGGCGCGGGTGCGCGCGGCGCCAGCGAAAGCGGCGAACTTCTTCGGATCGCCGGCCACGAAGAAGGCGGCGTCGCCGTCGGCGAGGCCGAGCTGCGTGCGCACGGCTTCGGTGCGCTCCTCGCCGATGTTCTTGGCGATCGGCCCGGCGCCTTCGAGCCCTTCGCCCTCCTTGCGCCAGAAGATGTAGCCGAGGCCGGGCTGGCCCTCGCCCTGCGCCCACGAGTTCATGCGGTCGCAGAAGGCGCGGGAGCCGCCGGTCTTCGCCGGGATTGCCCACACTTCCGCCTTGGGGTCGTTGGCGAGGATGTTGGCGAACACCTTGAAGCCCGAGCCGCGGAAATGCTCCGACACGTCCTGCATCTCGATCGGGTTGCGCAGGTCCGGCTTGTCGGAGCCGTATTTGCGCATCGCCACGTCATAGGGGATGCGCGGGAAGCTCTGCGTCACCGGCTTGCCGTCCGCGAAGGTCTCGAACACGCCGCGCATGACCGGCTCCATGGTCGACAGCACGTCGTCCTGCTCGACGAAGCTCATTTCCAGATCGAGCTGGTAGAACTCGCCGGGCAGACGATCGGCGCGCGGGTCCTCGTCGCGGAAGCAGGGCGCGATCTGGAAATAGCGATCGAAGCCCGAGACCATGATGAGCTGCTTGTACTGCTGCGGCGCCTGCGGCAGCGCGTAGAAGGTGCCGGGGTGGATGCGGCTCGGCACCAGGAAGTCGCGCGCGCCCTCGGGCGAGGATGCCGTCAGAATCGGCGTCGAGAATTCGGTGAAGCCCATCTCGTCCATGCGCCTGCGCATCTCGGAGATGATCCTGGTGCGGGCGACGATGTTCTTGTGCAGCGTCTCGCGGCGCAGGTCGAGGAAGCGGTATCTGAGGCGGATGTCCTCCGGATAGTCGGGCTCGCCGAACACCGGCAGGGGCAGTTCCTTGGCCGCCGACAGCACCTCGATCTCGCGGGCGAACACCTCGATCTCGCCGGTCGGCAGATTGGCGTTGACAGTCTCGGGCGTGCGCGCCTTGACCTCGCCGTCGACGCGGATCACCCATTCGCCGCGCACGGTCTCGGCGACCTTGAAGGCGGGCGAATCCGGATCGGCGACGATCTGCGTCAGGCCGTAATGATCGCGCAGGTCGATGAACAGCAGGCCGCCGTGGTCGCGCACGCGATGCACCCATCCCGAAAGGCGGACGGTCTGGCCGACTTCGGCCTTCCTCAATTGAGCGCAGGTATGGCTGCGGTAACGATGCATGTCGAAATTCCGGTCAGGAGTTGTAGGCGGGCCGGAACGTCGGTCCCGGCCCTGAAACCGGCGCGAAAAGCGCATGGCGAACCCGGTTTGTCAAGGCAACGGCCCGGCAAACCAGCAAAGCCGGCGCTTCGCGCGCTTGACGAAACCTCCTGCGGCTGAAATGGAAGAAAGGTTCGGTTCCGACCAAAAGCGATTTGATGCACGTCATTACCACCCAAAGCGAACTTGAAGCCGCCGTCGCAGCCCTCGAAAAGTCGGATTTCGTAACGGTCGATACAGAGTTCATCCGCGAGACGACCTTCTGGCCGATCCTGTGCCTGATCCAGATGGCGGCGCCCGGCGTGACCGCGCTGATCGACCCGCTCTCGCCCGGCCTCGACCTCAAGCCGTTCTTCTCGCTGATGGCGAACGAGGCCGTCACCAAGGTCTTCCACGCCGCCCGGCAGGATATCGAGATCATCG
>JBIQHO010000506.1:0-1825 GCA_044508545.1 Bradyrhizobiaceae bacterium
CGCGAGGTAAACATGCGGTACGGTTCCGACACGCCACGCGTGACGAGATCGTCGCCCTGGTGGCGCGCGCGCGCATGGTGCGCGCCTTCGGCGGAGCGACGATGGCGCGGGCGGCCGACGAGGCGCTGGTCAAGATCGGCGCCGTGCTGCCCGACACCGAGAAGGACCGCATCGCCCGCACCGAGATCCACACGCCGATGTGGGTGGTGAGCGACGCCGCGCGCGAGGCCATCGACAGCATCGAGCGCGCCGTGGAGAAGCGCCAGGTGCTGACCATCGACTATTGCGACGAGGCCGGGCGCTCCACCAGCCGCGACATCCGACCGCTCGGCCTGTGGTTCTGGGGCAAGGTGTGGACGCTGATCGCCTGGTGCGAGATGCGGGGAGACTTCCGCGCCTTCCGTATCGACCGCATTTCCTCTCTCGCGGTCCCGGGCCGCACCTTCCGCCCGGAGCGGGGCAGGCAGCTTGCCGACTTCTACCGCGCGGTGGAGCGCAGCGAGGCCTATATGGGGTCCACGGCGCGCGGCGCCTGAAGCGGCCGGAAAGGATGCGAAGGGCGAAGCGGGCTCTCGCACCAGCCACACCAGAACAGCCACACTAGAACAGGGCGGCGGAGCGGCTGGATCGATGGCCGCCGACGACGCTCCCGCGCCACCCTCGGGAAGACGGGCGCAGCGAAGGCTTGCCCTTTGGCTTGCGGACGTGCCAACTTCGTCGCACGGGTGTCTGGCGCGGCCTTCCTATGTGGCGCCAGGGGAACTCGTGGCGAGGTGGGCGCGACGTGCATCTTCACGGACTCGTATTCAGGAACTCGGCTTCGGCCCGAGACGACCAAGAAGAGCGCGATTGCTGGCGGCGGGAGACATCGAGACAGGGATTGATGATAAGAAAACTGTTCAGGCTTGCCTTCCCGCGACGCGTAAGGCTTCCGTCCGGCGTGCATTTCCACCATCACTCGGGGACGGGGCGCGTCCCGAATCTTGGCGATTTCTTGTGTACGCCAAAACACTATTTCGTTTTCGAAAGCGACCGGCCCGCTCTCATATTTGGTGGGGGAGCATTCAACGGGCTGGGAACGCAAACCGCATCGACATTCAAGGCTTCCGTCCGAGTTTGCTGGGCGGTTGGACAGAGCCTGCGCTTCGACCAGCACCATGCTCCGTTGGATCGTTCTTCCGTCAACCGGGTTTATGCGATCGCAACGACCCGGGATCCATCCATTGCGGATGGGAAAATCGGCCTCCTGCCATGCGTGAGTGTGCTCCATCCGATTGTTGACATGCCCGTAGGCGACCGGCGCGGCATGATCCTGAACTTCAATCCGGATGTGTCCGGCGACGTTCTCGATCAGGTCTTGGCCAAATACCGGGACGATGGCTTTCTCGTTTCCACCAACGCAACTCCCGCAGATGAGTTTTTCGCCAACTTCCGCCAGATCGCGGAACTCACGACGAACTCGTATCACGCCGCATATTGGGGTCTGCTTTCCGGACGCAGGGTTCGCCTCGTCGGTTACTCGTCGAAATTCGTCGACCTGCTCGCCCTTTTCGGTATCGCCGGAGAACATGTTGAACCTTACGCGCGCGGCAGCGGCGAAGCGCTCAAGCAGGCTGTCCTGGCAGTTGCGGCGAAGGAGCCGATCTCCCTGGCCTCCGCCGAAGACTGCAAGGACAGGTTCCGGTCCATGAATCTCGAGTTCGCCCGGTCTCTGGAAGCGGTCGGCATCCGAGCCAGGGCGGTTGAGAACAGGGCCGTCGAAACTGCTGCGTGACTATTTTCGGCAGCGTCTTGCGTGACCGTCGCCGAGGGTTCGCCGGAGCCT
>JBIQHO010000071.1:0-12905 GCA_044508545.1 Bradyrhizobiaceae bacterium
TGACGTGGCTCTCGTCGGCGAACACCAGCGCGTTGTCGGGGACGTATTCGAACAGCGTCGGCGGCGGCTCGCCGGGCCGGCGGCCGGTGAGATAACGCGAATAGTTCTCGATGCCGGCGCAGCTTCCCGTGGCCTCCATCATTTCCAGATCGAAGGTGGTGCGCTGCTCCAGCCGCTGCGCTTCCAAAAGGCGGCCCTGCGCGTGCAATTGATCGAGCCGCTGCTTCAGCTCGATCTTGATGCTCTTGATCGCCTGCACCAGCGTCGGTCGCGGTGTCACATAGTGCGAGTTGGAATAGACCTTGATGAAGTCCAGTTCGTCCTGCTTGTGGCCGGTGAGCGGATCGAACTCCTCGATGCTCTCGACCTCGTCGCCGAACAGGTTGACGCGCCAGGCCCGGTCCTCGTAGTGCGCCGGAAAAATATCGATAGTGTCGCCGCGTACGCGAAAAGTGCCGCGGGTGAAGTCGGCCTGCGTGCGCTTGTATTGAAGCGCGACGAGATCGGCGATCAATTGCCGCTGGTCGATGCGCTCGCCCTTCTTCAGCGCGAAGGTCATGGCGGTGTAGGTCTCGACCGAGCCGATACCGTAGATGCACGACACCGAGGCGACGATGATGACGTCGTCGCGTTCCAGCAGCGCGCGGGTCGCGGCGTGGCGCATCCGGTCGATCTGCTCGTTGATCGAGGAATCTTTTTCGATGTAGGTGTCGGTGCGCGGGACGTAGGCTTCCGGCTGGTAGTAATCGTAGTACGAGACGAAATACTCCACCGCGTTGTCGGGGAAGAAGCTCTTGAACTCGCCGTAGAGCTGCGCCGCCAGCGTCTTGTTCGGCGCGAGGATCAGCGCCGGGCGCTGCGTCGCTTCGATCACCTTGGCCATGGTGTAGGTCTTGCCGGAGCCTGTGACGCCGAGCAGCACCTGGGTGCGGTCGCTGCGGCTGATGCCTTCGACCAGTTCGCGGATTGCCTGCGGCTGGTCGCCTTTCGGCTCATAGTCCGATTTGATCTCGAAGCGGACGCCGCCTTCGCTTTTCTCCGGGCGCAGCGGACGGTGTGGCGTCCAGACCTTCAGCGAGCCGTCGTCTTTCTTGAATTCGGGACGGCCGTCGCGCAGCAGCGCCTCCAGCGATTCCGCGGTCGCCTTGACGCCGAGGCCTTCCATCTTGCTGCGCGGCGGTCGCGCCAGGGCCTCTTCATCATCTTCCGCGGTCGGCAGACCGAGTTGGCGCGCCAGTTCCGGGTCGAGCGTCGGGATCGTTGCTGAGGTGCCGTAAATTGCTTGTGGCGCCTCTCCGAAGCCGGGCCCGTTCTCCGTTGTCGCTTTGAGAGTTGCGCTCGTAGCTTGCCCCAGCCCCGACTCCTCGGCGCGGGTGTCTTCGCCCGTCGCGCCCCTAGGAGGGGAGGTAGACGCATCCCGCTTCGCCGTCGCATCGCTCTTGCCGCGAGTCGATTTCCGCGCGCGATGCGCGGCGGCCTCGCCGCCTGAGCGACGATCCCAGGAATTGTCCGGCGGCGGCTGCAATCCGGTGCCGGAGCCGAGGCCGGCGTCGCCGCGATTGATCGCCGGATTGAGCAGTTGCGCGAGTGCAGGCCCGATCGGCTGCACCTCGGGACGATGCGCCTTCGATTTCGGGGTTTTGGATTTTGGAACCTTGAGTCCGGGAGATTTGCCGGGTCGTTTCGGAGGATCGGGAGTGTTCGCCATGCCGGCAATATGGGACGAGTCCGGCCCGCACGAAAGGGCGCATTCTCACGGATACGCAACGACGGGAATCACGCCGGCGCTGATGAGCGCGCCGCCGCCTTTCGCAGGCAATCGCGGCACAGGCAGTCGCCGCCCTGGGCCGGCATCGGCAGCCGCGCGGTCTCCTCGGCGCACCAGCAATTCCCCGACAGGTCGCAGCCGAATTCCGTTCCGCATCCGGAACAGGTGAGACGGCGTCGGGGCTGTTGTCCGATCTGATAGGCATGGCGGTAAGGAGGCTTTTCACAACCGGGGTCGCGAGGATCGACCCTACTCCCGGAATCGATGAGAGCGAAAGCCAACAGCCGTGAATCTTTCGCGCCGGAAGGTCGAAGGGCGGACGCGGGGCCGATTGCGCGCGGCATCCCCGAGCCGTCGTTTCACTCCGCCGCGCGCAGGTGATTGATCGGGACGCGATGGGTGCCGCCGCGCAGCGACAGGTAATAGTCGATATCGGCCGGATCGTCGGTATGGCGAACAAGATCGGTCACCGGCGTATAGCTCAGCATCCGGCCACCTTCCGGGAGCGCCGTGCAGCAGAAGCGCAGCACTTCGCCGCTCCTGAGCTTGATGTTGATCGGGGTCCGGTCGCCCGCTCGCATCATCTTGGTTCGCTCGGCGATGAAATGGGTGAGCTCGTCCTCGGGCAATTCGTACGCGCCGGTGTCACGCCCGTGATACATCAGCGCGATGAATGGCGGCTTGCTGTCGGCCTTCTCGTCGGGAAGCGAGAAAAAATT
The DNA here is from genome assembly GCA_044508545.1 of Bradyrhizobiaceae bacterium. Taxonomy (GTDB): domain Bacteria; phylum Pseudomonadota; class Alphaproteobacteria; order Rhizobiales; family Xanthobacteraceae; genus Nitrobacter. The sequence continues at coordinate 2,488 of JBIQHO010000071.1, forward strand.
CCGAAAGGCGCGGTTGATGAATTCCGCGCGCGTATCCGCATCGAGCAGCACGATGCCGATATCGATCTGGTCGAGGGCGCTGGACAGCCGTGCCGCGGTCGCGTGCCGCTCACGCCATTTGAGCGCGTCTCCCAATCGCCGGTGCAGCAACCCGGTAATAAGGGCGGTGCCGCCGGCGGTCAGGGTCAGCAGCGCAAGATGCGGAAGATCGTAGGAATGCACGGCGCCATGGTCGGAAACGAGAAGCGCGGAGGCCGCGACGGCGATGGCCGCGCTGGTCAGGCCGGACGCTGTTCCTCCGAGCGATGCTGCGAGCGCGACGACGCAGACGTACAGCGCTGCCGGATTCGGAACGGCAATGACATTGCGATCGACAAAGATGGACGCGATCGCCACCAATGACGCGAGAGCGGGGCCAAATATCGTTCGCCAGTCGAAGCCCATTGCCTGTTTCTCGGAACGGGAATGAGGATAAGTCGGCTTCGATGACAAGTGGTTGCATGTTCGGTAAGGTTTTCGTGGCCAGCGTTAATCGCATCTAACGCGGCGGATCCGGTTTGCCATGATTTGAAATCAAATGCGGTCTTACTGGAACCAGAACACGGCCCGCAGATGCTTGCAACACAACCCCGGCTCCATGGGAGCCAGGGTCATCGGAGAAGCTATCGTATCGACGCCTTTCTCAGGAGCCGCCGCTATATTGGGTGTTCTCTTGCCCCTGCGGATTCTTCGGGTCGATCCGATCCTGCTCGACGGCCTTTCTGATTTCGGACTTCTTGGTGTCGGCCTGCTGGTCCGGCTTCTGATCGCGCTTTTGGTCCGGGGTCTGTTCATTCGGCATCTGGTTCGACTCCACTCTTGTTGCCATGATGAAGGCTCGCCATGACCAAACAGATAAACTGCGGATGCGTTCCAACGAAACCGCAATTCCCTTGAGCCAATCCTCGCGTCCCGCGTTCCGTTCTGCAAAAGTGCCGGTCGCAATCATTGCTGAGAAGGAAGTGTCAATGACCAGCCGAAGCCTTTCATGGATGCTGTTGATCGCCATCGCCTGCGCACTGCGTCACGGTGCGGCCCTGGCCCAGGACGTTCCCGGCATCGAGATCTGCACAGCCGAAAAGAAAATGGAGCGGCGGACGAGTTGCCTGCAGAGCAACGTCAATTTCCTGCAAACGGCCGTCAGCAAACTCAGCGTCGACAGCGGGCAGAAGATCGATGCCGCCAACCGGAGGATCGAGTCGCTGGAGAGCATGGTCGCGGAATTGCGGAAGACGGTGGCCGAGCTTCAGGAAGCGCGGAAAAAGCCGCAGCCTCCGGTGAAGGAGGGCGGAAAGGACAACGTGAAGGAGAACGGGAAGTAGTTCAGGGGGTTTCGGCAGGGACGACCATCCGCAATTTTTCTCGGAACGGGACTGGCGGGATGCCGAGGCGGAAATAAATTGGTTTTTCCGATGTGTCGCGATCGCGCAATGACGATAGCGATGACGATACGAGTTGCGGAGTAAACCATGTCCTGGCTACAGCCCGTCACGCTCGAAGGGCCTCATGCGCGGCTCGAGCCGCTGTCACACAACCATCGCGGCCCTCTCGTCGAGGCGGTTCGGGACGGCGAGATCTGGAAGATCTGGTACACGTTCGTTCCCGTGCCGGAGAAGATGGGGACCGAGATCGAGCGGCGGCTGTCGTTGCAAGCCTCCGGCACCATGCTGCCCTTCACGGTGCGGGATGCAGAGGGCCGAATTGCCGGCATGACCACCTACATGAACGTCGACGTCGCGAGCCGCCGTGTCGAGATCGGCTCGACCTGGTATGCGAAGCGGGCTCAGCGCACGGCCGTCAACACCCAGTGCAAGCTGTTGCTGCTGACGCATGCCTTCGAAAAGCTGGACTGCATCGCGGTGGAATTCCGCACCCACGTTTTCAATCATGTCAGCCGGCGCGGCATCGAGCGGCTTGGCGCCAGGCAGGACGGCACCCTGCGCAACCATCAAACGTCGCCTTCCGGGTTGCGGGACACCGTCGTCTACAGCATCCTTCCCGCGGAGTGGCCGACGGTGAAGGCGCATCTCGCCTACGAGCTCGATAAAAAACATCGATAGCTCCTCACAAAGCGGTCTCCATCCTGCGTCGCGGTAGAGCTGACAAGCCACGTAGCGTGTCTTTTGACAGCGGACCTCCCAGGCGGTGCCGCTTGCCAAATTTGCCTGGTCCGGGCAAAAGCAAGGCCTGCGCGGGCGGGGGCGCGGCGTCAAAAATCGTCAGTTGCCGCATCAGAGCATGATCCCGAGAAGGGGAAGCCGGTTTTCGGAAAAAGATCATGCTCAAACGCGACGATAAGCGACGAGACTAATTCAGTGCAGTTGAAACAGACTCCAGCGCGACGGTGCAGCAGGATTCTCCGTCATGGTTGAAGTGGCTCGCGATCTGGTGGGGAATATCGAGCGGTCGCTCGCCCCACCCGGCGAGCGATCAAGGGTGCCGCGCGGATCGCGCATGATCGCCGGGCGGGATTTGTACGACCTCGCGTCGCTTGTCCTGCTCGCCATGCTGGCGATCCTGGTCCTGACAACATTCCGCGACTACGCGGTCACCAACGATGAATGGATCCAGCATCGCTATGGCGAACTGATCGTCGCCTATTATCGCAGCGGTTTCGCTGACCGCTCGCTCTTCCGGCTCTATAATCTCTACCTCTATGGCGGGCTGTTCGATTCCCTCGCCGTCCTGCTTGGCCACGTTGTTTCCCTCGATATCTTTGATCTGCGCCACCTGATGAGCGCCGCCATCGGTGTCGGCGGACTCGGTGCGGCGCTCGCAACCGCGCGGCTGATCGCCGGCCCCCGCGCCGGATTTCTGACGGGCGTGGCGCTGGCGGTGTGTGGATCGTGGTACGGCACCATGTTTCACCACACCAAGGATATCCCGCTCGCCGCGGCGATGGCCGGCGCGACCTACTTCCTGGTGCGGGTTGCCCGCGACCTGCCGCGTCCGCAGCTTCGTCATGTCGTCGGCTTCGGCGTGCTGACGGGCGCGGCACTTGGCGTCAAGGTGCTGGCGCTTCTGCTGGTTTGCTATGTCCCCGTCGCGATCGCGTTCAATTCGCCCGCGCGCTGGGTCCGCGCGCCCCGTGACGCGATGTCGTTCATGGCCGCATCGCTGCTGCGATTCCTGCCGGCCCTCCTGATTGCCTACGCGATCATGATCGTCGCCTGGCCGTGGTCGGCGCTGGCGCCCCTCAATCCGATCCGAGGGCTCATCAGCTTCGGCGATTTCGGCTACGACATCCCCACCGTGCTGGATGGACACATCTATCGCATGGCTACGGTGCCGCGCTGGTACGTGCCGGTCTATCTTCTCATCAAGGTGCCGTTGTTGATGCTGGCAGGAACGGCGCTGGCGCTGATGTTTGCGGCTGCTCCTGCTCTCGCGCAGGAAGCGGCAGTGGATCGCCGCCGCCGCGACGTTGCGTTGATCAGTTTTGCAGCCTTCTTCCCGCTATTCTGCGAGGCGATCGCGCACGGCCCCGCATTCTGCGGCCTGCGTCATTTTCTGTTCGTGCTGCCGCCGATGGCGGTGCTGACCGGAATCGGGCTGGACGCGGTGGTCGCGCGGGCCGCGGCTTGGCGCCGGCCGGTTGCGGTGGCCCTCCTGGCGGTGATCGCCGCCGGGTTTTCCTGGAACGCGTTCACGCTCTACCGGCTGCACCCCTATGAATATGTAACCTATAACCCGCTCGTGGGCGGGCTCGCTGGCGCGTCGCGGCTCTATGTGACCGATTATTGGGCGACGATCATGCCCGAAGCGGTCAACGGGCTGGAAGCCTATCTCGCCAAAACCGAGCCGGTCGTGAGCCGCGACGCGCATCATGTCTACACCGTGGCGTTCTGCGGCGAGCGTGCGGCGTTTCTGAAGAGGGCGAGGCCCCATCTGCACTGGGTGAAAATGTGGGAAACCGCCGATTTTTTCATCGCGCCGACCCACATGAACTGCGACCTGAACAGCCGAGGCAAGGTGGTTGCAACGGTCAAGCGCCTTGGCGTGCCGCTGGGTTACGTCAAGGATCAAAGGATGATGATCGCACAGCGGCGCAGGGGTTGAGAGCGACAAGAGCCGCATTGTCGCTGCTCGATGTCGAGGAAAGCATGTTGGTGCTGGCGAGCGTTGTTGAAAAGCGGCTTGCGGTTATCGTTTGTTGGAATCGCTGCTCCCGCACCGGAAAACGATTGCCGTTGTCGGTGGCCGTTTTTGTGGGGCGTGATTGCCGTCAGGCGCGCTTGATGAACGCCACGACGAGAAGAACGATGATGGCGCCAATGGCCGCATTGATGACCTGCGCGAAAAAGCCGCCCCCGATCAGGACTCCGAACAGCGGCAAAACCCAGCCGGCGACGATTGCGCCGATGATGCCGATGACGATGTTTCCGATCAGTCCGAAGCCCCCGCCTTTCACGATCACGCCGGCCAGCCAGCCCGCGATCGCGCCGACGATCAACCATACGATGACGCCCATAAACCGTTCCTCCTGAAATGCCGCTCTCTTCGGCATTTCCCGGATGTTCGCGCGCTTATGTCGCGTTTGGCAATAGGCAAGCAGGTAGATCAATTCTGGAGCGGGGCGAACGATGCGGTGCGCTTACCGCAGCGAGGCCGCGCGCGCCGCGAGCCGGATCGTGGTCAGGCTGGCGACGGCCGATCCGCTGAATCGGTCGCAGAGAATTCCCATCTGCGGATCGTCGGAGAAGGTCATCGCGATCGCCCGTTCCGGCTTTTGGAAGTAGACGTGCATCAATGTCATGTCCTGGTCGCCGAGGATCGTTGCCGACATCGTGCGGCTTGCGCTCGGAGTCACAATCATCGCGCGCATCCACACATCGCTGTCGCGCACGACGGCCGGCGCCAGTCGACGCGAGGTGGCCACCACGGCGCCCTGGTCCTGCGCGCCCTTGACGAGGACTGTGGTCACGCCGTCCACCGCCATCGGATTGCGCGCGGGGGTGACGGGCCGGATCGGTGGTATCGATGCGGTGGCCGCGACAATTCGCGCGCGGCGGACGTCCTTCGGCGCCGGCGCATAGGCCAGTGCCTGTAAGGAATCGGAGATGCTGGCGGTCGGCCGCGGGTCGACGGCGGCAAGCGCCCTGCGGGCACTGACGGCGGCGAGGACCTGTTCCGGCGTGGCCTGGGCCGGAGCTTTCGGCATTTCGTCCCAGAAGCCGCGGGCATTGATGATGTCGGCCGGGGTCTGCGGCCTGGGTACCGTGGCCTGCTTCGTCGGCGGTATCGGCAGGACTTCGGCAGATGCGAGCCGCAATGTCTGGGGCGGCTTCGGCCGGGGTAGCGGGATCGGGTCGGCCGACGTCGCCGGAGCCGCTGAAGCGACCGTCGTCTGGACAGGCGGCTGGGCCGCCGGCGCGCCCTCCGACTCGTCATCCTCGTCGGCGGCGGCCTTGCCGCGGAACAGCGCCAGCAGGAAATTCGACGGCTTGCCCTTTACAGCTCCGTCTTCATCCGCGTTCTGGCCGCGCCTCTCGATGTCGGCCATCGCCAGCTCATAGCCGGGCAGCGGGTTGCCGTCGGAGGGAATGTGCACGGTGCGGCCGTTGGGGAAGACGCGCACGAGCTGGTCGTGGGTCATGCGGGGCCAGTGCCGCACATGGCCGGTGTCGAGGTGAACGAAGGGCGAGCCCGATTTGGGATAGAAGCCGACGCCGCCGCGCTGCAGGCGAAGGCCGGCGAAACGGATTTTGTCGAGCTGCACGCCCGGAATGAAGAAGTCCATCGCGTGGCCGAGCATGTGCTGGCTGAATCGCGCGACGCCGGTGTGTGCGGAGCGGCGGCGGAGCATGGCGTTGGTGGCGGGGGAGCGGTAGGCGGAGACGATGTTGATCGGTTGTCTGGCATCGACGTCGCGATAGACCTCCCAGAGGACGTCGAAAAGGTGACGATCCATGGTGGTCTGCTCCTGGCTGCGCCAGTCGCGGAGAAAGTGATTGAGCCGCTTCAACGCGGCTTCGTCGTAGCGGCCGTTGCGCTTGAAGGTGACGGTCAGGTCTTCGTTGGAATGGGTGTGGTGAAACGACAGCGTGCGTGTCTCATTGAGCGCGGCAGCGTCATGCACCGATCCTGCGCCTGCCAGCAGCAGAAGCGACGTCAGGCCGATGCAGTAACCGGCCCGCGAAATCGACAATGATTTCAAACCGCGTGCAAAACCCGCAAGCACTAATGAGCCCACCCGAAGGACGATTAAGTCGCGCGGCCCTTCCACGACCCCATTGTGGAAGGGCTTAAACTCAAGTCGTAGAACAGGAGGGTTAAATCCAGATTTACCTTAACCCGCATGCTCCTAAAGGCTAACTAGCCTGCCGACTGTGGCAAAAAAGAGCCAGAGGATTGAGGCGCGGGGGGTGATGGTTAACGTTAAAAGAGCCTCATTGCGCGAGGAAGTCATTGTTTTTAATCAACTAAATCAACGCTTTGAGGGATCGTACTAGCGCCGATAGATCTGGCGACGGCGGTCCTCGACCTGCGGTGGGGGATTCTGGAAACCGAACAGCCGTTCGAAGAACGACGGGCCGTTGCTCGGGAAACCGCCGCCAAACCCGCTGTTGTCACTGAGCGCGACGCCTTGCCGGATATCTCCCTTTGGACGGGAATAGTTCGGCTGGGCATGCGCGATCACCGCCTCCAGATTCCGGCCCTTGGTGTTGCGGAGCAGCGCCAGCATCGTGGCGTCGCGGCCGTAGACGTCGCGGCGGATCTGCAATTTGCCGGCATGATCCACGAAGGCGGTCTGATAGGTGATATTGACCGGAATCGGGGTTGGAAACTTGATGTCGATCTCGCTCCGGCCATACATGCTTCGGATCTTCTCCGGAGTGTAATGCTCCTGCGGAAGGGCGATGTTGAGCAGCGTGGCCGCATACTGGTCGGGGTTCTGCACCCGCATGCAGCCGTGGCTGAAAGCGCGCGTCTCCTTGGCGAACAGATATTTGTCCGGCGTATCGTGCTGATACACCAGGAACTTGTTCGGGAAATTGAATCGAATGCGGCCCAGCGCATTGCGATCGCCCGGCGGCTGCGAAATGTGGATGCCGCCGCTGCGATCCCGCTCGAGCTTGAGGCCCATGCGCTCCAGAACGGTCGGATCCTGCTGCAAGGCTGGCAGGTATTCCTTGTAGATGATCGATGGCGGCACGTTCCAGGTCGGATTGACGGTGATGTACTTCATCGTTTCCGTCAGGAGCGGCGTGGCGTGAACGCCCGGCTTGCCGACGACAACGCGGGTGCTCCAGACCTGCTCGCCGTGCTGCATCACCTTGAGCGAGTAGTCCGGAATGTTCAGGATGGCGTAGGCGTCGCCGAGCGAAGGCGCGCCGAGTTCGCGCGGCAGCCAGCGCCAGCGCTCCATGTTGACGATGATGGTGTCGATCTGGCGATCCTTCTTCACGCCGTTCAGGGCGCGAAGAGTGTTGTTGCCAAGAACGCCGTCGGGCTTGAGGTGATTGCGGTCCTGGAAAGCCTCCACGGCGGCGGCGACATCGGCATCATATCGGGTATCGTCGGGATTTTCAGAGACGCCCAGCCTGGCGCGAATCTGCGGGACGCGCGGGTCCTCCATCACGGCATTCTTGCGGAATACGAGACTTCGGCCTTCGCCAATTTCGATCAGGGGGCCTTCCGACGTCTTTCGGAGTTCGGCCAGCTTCTGCTTCAGCTCCCGGTAAAGCTTGTGCGGCGGGTTGTAGCTGTCGAGCGCCGCGGAGGCATCTTTCGCGGTGGTGACGTTGGTCAAAACCTGCGTGGGATCGATGGGATGCTCGGGATACTGGATATCCGCGCTGACCTGTGACCAATGCATCCGGCCGCTCTGGGCCTGACGGGCGTAGTCCATCATGCTCGCGGTCAGCTTGAGGTCGGCTTCGGCGACCTGATCCGGCAACGCCGCTTCGGCAAAATCCGGCACGGGGTAGTCGGCGGAATCGAGACCATCGGCCGCGGCGTCCTTGAGGCGCGCGATCACGCCCTTGGCCTGCGCAGTCAGGGCGCCGCCCTCGGTCCATAGCGGCGCGTAGCCCCGCGCCGCGTAGAATTTCTCGATCGCGGTCCGCTCGGCCTTGCGGTCGAAGAATTTTGCGGACTTCGCATCGAGCAGCTCATGCAGCTTCTCGGCCGCCGGTTGATCCGCCGGCGGGACGTTGGCCGCGGCCTTTGCCGGTTCACCGGGCTGATCGGCGGCTGGTGCGGCGGAAGTCTCCGCCGGAGGCACGGCTGCGGGCGTGATCGTCGCGGTCGCGTCCTTCTTCGCATCGTCCGTCTTGGCGCCTTCGGTCTTGGCTTCTGTTTTGACGCCATCCGCGGGCGTGGCCGCGACGTCGGCAGGCTTGGCCTCGGCTGGCTTTGTCTCGGCTGCCTTGCCGTCGGAAGCCTTTGTATCGGAAAGTGCTGTGTCGGAAAGTGCTGTGTCGGCAGATGCGGTGTCGGCAGGTGCTGCCGCACGCGACGACGCCCCCGAATCCGCGGCGCTTGTTCCGGCGGGTTTCGCATCGGCCGGCACGGTGTCGGTCGCTCCCGTATCGGTGGTCCTGCTGTCAGCCGGTTTCGACGCACTGATGACGGGCGGCGCAGGCGGCACGTCGTTCATCTTGAAATCGGCTGCGGTGGGTGGCGGAACGTTCGCCGGTTCCGGCATCGGCACAGCGGAGTCGATTGCAAGTTCGGCGGGACTCTTCTTCGCCGTCTCCGTCTGGGCGGAGGCCGCCGTGGTCGAGACTGCCGTAGTCGAGACTGTCAGGAAGGCGGCTGCAAGGGCCATCAGGAACCGGTCGAAACAGGTCCGGTTAGTCGAATAGTCCCGCATTCTCAGCACCCCTTGGGTGAAACTGTCCCGGCCTGGAACAATTTTCCGATGATTTCGTCCAGCGTTCGCCACCACTTGATATTGGCGATCACGGTCATGCACGGACGTTACACGCGCCCAATTCGGGCAGCCAGCGCCGCAGAGGCAACTCACGACAAACTGACCTCAAAAACATGCTGTTTGCAACGCGCACGCCTTTTTCAAAGGTGTTTTCCGTCAGTCTGTCACCGCGCCGCAACGGTTCACGCCCGCGACATTTTTTCTCTCCCTGCTGCTCGCAACCGGTCAGCCCTCACGCTCCGAACGCAAGACAGCCCGCTACTGTTCCTCGCTCGCTGCGATGTCATCGAGCTTGCGGTAGAGTGTGGATCGCCCGATCTTCAACCGTCGCGCCACTTCGGACATCTGCCCGCGGTAGTGTGAAATCGCAAAGCGGATGATGTCGGCCTCCAGCTCCTCCAAGGGGCGCATTTCACCGTCATGCGTCAGCATCGACAGGCTGCCGGCATCGGGGAGAGGCGGGGCGATTGGTATTTCATTACCGGATATCATATCGTGCGCCATCTGCTGGAGCATCGGCTCCATGACCAGGGGCTCGTCGGCGTCGGCGGTGGGTTGCGCGCCGATCAGCGGGAAATCCGACGGACCGAGCTGCTCGCCCTCGCTCATGACCACCGCGCGGTAGACCGCGTTTTCGAGCTGGCGGATGTTGCCGGGCCAGTTGAGTTGCGACAGCCCCGCCATCGCCTCGCCGCTGATGCCGGTGATGGTCCGGTTTTCCTCGGCGCAGAAGCGGGCGAGAAAATGCCGCAGCAGGTTCGGGATGTCGTCGCGCCGCATCCGCAGCGGCGGGATCGTCAGCGGCAGCACGTGCAGGCGATAGAACAGATCCTCACGGAATTGCCCGGCCTTGACGAGATCGAGCAGCCTGCGATTGGTCGCCGAGATGATGCGGACGTCAACCTTGACCGGCTTGCGGCCGCCGACTGCTTCCACGGCACCTTCCTGCAGCGCGCGCAGCAGCTTCACCTGCGCGGCCAGCGGCAGTTCGCCGACCTCATCGAGAAACAATGTGCCGCCGGAGGCTTCGACGAACTTGCCGGCGTGACGCTCGGTCGCGCCGGTGAACGATCCCTTCTCGTGGCCGAACAGGATCGACTCCACGAGATTGTCCGGGATCGCGCCGCAGTTCACCGCGACGAACGCTCTGGCGCGACGCTCGCCGGTGCCGTGGATGGCGCGCGCGAACAGCTCCTTGCCGACGCCGGACTCGCCCTCGATCAGGACCGGGATCGACGAGCTTGCGGCCTTCTGCGCGGCCTTCAGGACGTTGGCCATGGTCTCGCTGCGGGTGACGATGTCGGCGAAGGTGAGACGACCCTCGCGGCTGTGGCGGACCCGCCGCAATTCGCTTTTCAGCGCACTGGTGTTGAGCGCGTTGCGCAAACAAACCTGAAGACGCTCGATGCCGACCGGCTTGACCACGAAGTCCTGCGCGCCGGCGCGCATCGCCGAGACCACGTTGTCGATGCCGCCATGGGCGGTCTGGACGATGACGGGA